>JAQVYO010000084.1 GCA_028708585.1 Oscillospiraceae bacterium | reverse complement strand
CTTGTATTTTGGTATAATTGTATTAGCCTCAACAAAAATACTGTAAGGCTTTAAGAATCTATGGAGGAATTGCAATGTTTGAAACAATGATCGCGGCACTAAAATCCGATCGCAGGAAGCTTGTGTTCACAGAAGGCGCGGACGCAAGAATTTTAGAGGCGGCCAGCCGATTACATAAGGAGGGCATTCTCGCGCCGATCCTCCTGGGAAACTCCGAAGAAATTGAGGCTGCTTCTCAAAAATGCGGATGGCCCATTGATGGGATTGAGCGGATCGATCCCTTGAAGTATTCCGGATTTGACGCCATGGTGGCAAAAATGGTGGAATTGAGAAAAGGAAAGATGGAGGAAGACGCTTGCCGTGCTGCGCTGTCCAGACCCAATTATTTTGGAACCATGCTGGTAAAGATGGGATATGCCGACGGCCTTTTGGGCGGCGCTACCTATTCCACGGCCGATACCGTCCGACCTGCGTTGCAGCTGGTGAAAACCAAACCAGGCAATAAGATCGTATCCAGCTGTTTTATTATGTGTCGTGCTTCAGAACAGGGCGAAGAAACCTATGTGATGGCCGACTGCGCCATCAACATTGCTCCCAGCGAGGATGATTTGGTGGAGATTGCGGTTGAAACCGCCCGGACGGCAAAGGTGTTTTCCGTCGATCCAAAGGTTGCGCTGCTTTCTTACAGCACAAAAGGTTCTGGAAAAGGCGACTCCGTGGATATGATGCGGAATGCAACCGAGAAACTAAAAGCGCTGCATCTGGACTTCCAGGTTGATGGCGAGTTCCAGTTTGACGCGGCTTTTGTTCCCGAAGTTGCGAAGCTCAAGGCGCCCGGATCTTCCGTTGCGGGAAAAGCCAATACCTTTATATTCCCGGACATCAACGCCGGGAATATCGGCTACAAAATTGCGCAGCGTTTGGGCGGATTTGAAGCGATTGGTCCCATCCTCCAGGGGTTAAACGCACCGGTTAATGACCTTTCGAGAGGCTGCAACGCGGAGGAAGTCTATAAAATGGCAATCATTACGGCGTCCATGAAATAACAGCTTGAAAAATAATATCAGCAAGAAGCCGGAGGGAGCGGGGTTCAAGCGCCGTTCCCTCCGGCTTCTTGCAAAGAAAAGGTCTGCCGTCAAATTTCATAAACAAGAAATTGGCGGCAGACTGAATCAATGGACTTTCTAATTTTTAAGAGCGGATGCCTTTCTTGTAAACTTTGCGTTGGAGATGCTGTCTACCGCACTGGCTTTAGTGACCCCATACCACACGGCGTTAGAGATGATATAGTCCGCGGAACCATGAATCAGAGTGCCAAGGCCCACCAGCAGCAAAACATAGCTTAAATAGCTCCCACCGTATTTGGAAGGATCTCCGAAAAAGAACCAAGTTACCACCAGTACTTCCGCAACTGCATGAATTACGTTTAAAAGCAAGCAGAACAGAGCGGAAGTTGCAAAATTGCCCACGATGTTGGGCCGCGCCTTAATGATCAGAGCGCCGACGATGACAAAGACCAACTGACTGGCCGCCCGCAGTACCACAACAATCGGCAATCCGGCCAAGAAGAATCCAAGGGTTGTGCCGATGGAAACGAAGACGGCTGTCGCTGGGGAAATAAACATGGCCAAAAAAAGAGCTACATGGCTGGCGGGGGTAAAGGACATGGGACCGATCATGATTTTAGGCATCGTCAGAGGAATCAAAATGCCTACCGCACACAGCAAGGCGGCAACTACCATCCGGTAAGTTTTGACGTTTCGATTGACACGGGTCTGATTCATATGTATCTCCTACCAATCCTTGTAATTACATGTGTCTTGACACCTGTTAATACACATAATTATATACCGAATCATGAGATTGTCAATAGAAAAATAATAAAAACAAGCCGCAAGGGCAGGCGTTTTTTGTTAAAATCACGAAGAGGACGCATGACCTATGAAACGATGGATTGGCGATCAGCCTTCCAGCAAAAATCCCTTTTTTCGCAGGGAGGAGCGGACACGCCGAAAGGTGCTTTCGTCCGGACAGCGCAGGGTGTGCAGGTGGATACCGCCGGTTAACTGGCTTAAAGGGGTTGCACCTTCTTCGCGCACCCGGTGAAGGAACTCGGAGATATCGTGACGAGAAAAAAGCTGAAGCTGGCCGGTCAAAAGGCCGTAGACGGGATGTTCCACAATCACATCCAGCACAACCGCGCCTTGATCCACGATGGCGCAAAGTTCTTCTTCCATATCTGAGGCGTTATGGCTGCAAGCCACGGCCCGGACAAAACCGCTCTTGCGGTTTTGCTGCATGGCGTATCCCCGCGGCGTTGCCATGATATCCGCGCCGCCGGCCCTCAGCAAGGCGATATCTCCGACGATGACCTGCCGGCTGACGCCAAATTGCTCCGCCAGTGTAGTGGCGCTGACCGGTTCGGCAGATGCTTCCAAATAGGCCCGCACGGCCTTTCGCCGGTCTTTGGTGTTCATTTTTGCGCCTCCTTTTCTTGTTCTTCAACAGTATAACAAATAAAAGGCCTTTTTTCTAGATCAAATCTTGAATTGAAACAGAAATCTTTCTGATCGTTTGAGGGGGAAGAGCAGAAAAACCGCCTGCTCATTACTTGACTATTTGTCAATCACCTTTTACAATAAGCAAAAAAGGATAGGCCAAAGGAGGAATGGTATGAACCGGGAGGAAGCGCTTGATTTTCTGGACCGGCTGGCTAAAGGAATTTCCGAGATGTTCGGTTCCGCCTGTGAAACCCTGGTGCACGATTTGGAGATTCCTACCCATCCGATCCTGATTATTTATAACGGGCAAGTTTCCGGCCGGAGCGTTGGGTCCACCCAGGATATCTTGGGGACAAACCGGAGTTTTGACGTATCGGAAAACTGGGATATGGTCAATCTGCTGGCCACCACCCCTTCCGGACAGCAAATCAAAAGTTCCACGTTTTGCGTGAAAGGGGATGGATATTGCTTTGGGTTCGGCATTAATTTTGATTTCAGCGCGCTTACCTTTGCCAACAGGATTTTGGTGGATCTGATGAGTGCGGACGCGGATCTGCGCAGCGTCCTTTGGCGTGAAGGAGAGGGGACGCTGGAAGGCATTTTCGAGGAATGCGTCGCATCCATTGGAAAGCCGGTGTCCGCGTTCGGCAAGCGGGACCGGATGAAGGTGGTTGCCCTGCTGGACAAAAAGAATGCGTTTTCCTTCCGCAAATCCGTTCCCTATGTGGCCGGCCGGCTGGATGTGTCCCGTTATACTGTGTATAAATATTTGGGCGAGCTGGAACGGAACGTAAAAGATGCCCAGGAGTGAAAGGAGTTTTGTCTGTGGACTTAGACCGTTTGGATGGGTGGTTTGCCCAAAAGGAAGAGGAAATGGTCCAGGCTGTTGGCCGCCTGGTGGCCATCAAAAGCGTAAAGGAGGCGCCGCAGCCCGGGAAGCCTTATGGACCGGGGCCGGCGGCAGCCTTGTCGGAAGGGCTGAAGCTGGCGGAGGAGCTGGGGTTTTCGATCCGCAATTATGATAACCAGGCAGGAACGGTTTTGCTCAACGACCGGCCGCTGAAGCTGGATATTTTGGCCCACCTGGACGTGGTAGGGGAAGGGACCGGCTGGAATACACCTCCGTATCAGGCGGTTTTAAAGGACGGGATGCTGTTTGGCCGGGGAACCGATGACGACAAAGGCCCTGTTGTGGCGTCCCTTTATGCCATGCTGGCTGTGAGGGAAACGGGAATCCCACTGCGCTATAATACCCGGTTGATCCTTGGAACCAACGAGGAATCTGGCTTTGCGGATTTGGAATATTTTTTTGCTCGGGAGCCTCATGCGGAATATACGTTTTCACCGGACGGCAGCTTTCCCGTTATTAATATTGAAAAAGGAATGTACCGGCCCGCGTTTACCGGAAAATTTCGGACTTCCCCGGAACTGCCCAGAATCTGCGCCCTGAATGGAGGATACCGTATTAACGTTGTGCCTCCCGAGGCCTGGGCGGTGGTTGAGGGAATCTCAAAAAAAGAAGCGGAGGCCGCCTGCAAAGCGGCGGAACAAGAGACCGGAGCGGCCTTTGCCGTTTCGGACGAAGACGGTGACCGCCTGCGCATTACCGCGCACGGAACAGGGGCCCACGCGTCCAGGCCCCAAGAGGGAAACAACGCCCTGACCGCGCTGCTTCATTTGCTTTGCACCATGCCTATGTCTGAAAGCCAGGGGATGTGCGCTTTGCGGGGCCTCCATGATCTATTCCCCCATGGGGACAGCGCCGGAAAAGCCGCGGGCATTGCGATGGAGGAACCGAAATCGGGCAAGCTGACGCTTGCGTTGTCTTTGCTTCATTATGAGCCGTCTGGGCTGACAGGGCGTTTTGACAGCAGAACCCCTCTTTGTGCCACCGAGGAAAATTGCGCCGCTGTTATGACCGAACGCCTTTCCGCCCTGGGCCTTTCCGTCTCCGGCCAAATGGAGCGGCCTCATCACACACCGGAGGACTCTCCCTTTGTGCAGACGTTGCTGCGCTGCTATGAAGCGTGTACCGGGGACAAGGGCAAGTGTCTGGCCTTGGGCGGCGGCACCTATGTCCACGATGTGGAAGGCGGCGTTGCCTTTGGCGGCTCTATGCCCGGCTTTCAATCCAACCTCCATAGCGCCAACGAACACATTTCAATTCGGGATTTTATGCTTTCCGCGAAAATCTATGCCCGGGCAATCCTGGCTCTTTGCCAATAAGCCGCTTTCATTATTTGCTTATTGGCTTCATGACTTTGATGCAGTCTGCCGGTGCGTAAGCGCGGGATGTTCGTTTGAGCCGTTTGTAAAACGGGAGATTCGCGTACCAAGCCAAAACACGGGTGGTCTGGAAACGCCTCAGTAGGTAGGCCGACAGTCCGGCGTCCAGCAGGAAAACGGCGAGGGCGGGCGGAAAGAAAACGTCTGGAATGCCAGAGGTAAGCTTTTGGACCAAAGGGTGGACTATCCAGATGAGGAAAAGGCCCAGGACGCTCCAGGCCATGGAAAAATAAAGGCAGACTTGCCCATTGATATTCAACGGGAGTTTGGAATAATCCCAGAAGGAGACCTTTAAAATTTTTTGGTAAAATGTTCCCGCTGCATATTCCGCCGCGGTGGAGGCAATCATGCAGATGCCCGGAATAAGCAGCCAACGGTTTCCCACCAGTTTGCACAAAAGGACCATCAGCACTGCCCCTAGTCCATACACCGGGCAGAGGGGGAGTAGATAAAAACATTTGCGATCTCGCTTTTTATCATGAGTTACCCGGGAAAATAGCACTTCTAGAAGAAACCCCAAAAAGCTGTAAATGATAAAATCCCAGAAATAGCAGGACAAAAAAATTCCCCCTTCACAGTCTGTTTTTAGCATGACCCGGAAGGGGAAATTCATTCGATTTATTTGGGGAAAAATTTTTCAAGCACGGCCAGTTTTTGTTTCCGTGTTTGTCGGGAGGGACATTATTCGTCCAGCTTTAAGACTGCCATAAATGCCTCCTGGGGGACGCTGACCGATCCTAAATTGCGCATGCGCTTCTTACCTTCTTTTTGTTTTTCCAAAAGCTTTTTCTTTCGGGTAATATCTCCGCCGTAACACTTGGCCAGAACGTCCTTTCGCAGGGCGCGGATGGTTTCCCGGGCGATGATTTTGCCGCCCACCGCCGCCTGTACCGGGATCTCAAACAGCTGGCGCGGAATGTTGTCCTTCAGGCGCTCCGCGATTTTGCGTCCCCTGGCATAAGCCTTGTCCGTGTGGACGATAAAAGACAAAGCGTCCACCACTTCACCGTTTAACAGAATATCCAGCTTAACCAAATCGGATGGCCGGTATTCCGAAAGCTCATAGTCCAGGGACGCAAAGCCCCGGGTACGGGATTTGAGCGCGTCGAAAAAATCGTAAATAATTTCGTTGAGAGGCAGACGGTAACGCAGCTCCACCCGGTCGGTGTCCACATATTTGAGGTCTTTGTATTCCCCTCTCCGGTCTTGGCAAAGCTCCATAATTCCGCCCACATATTCTGCGGGGGTAAAAATGCTCGCGGCAACAAACGGTTCCTCAGCCAGTTCAATGGCGGAAGGGTTTGGGTAGTTCAGCGGGTTGTCGATCATCCGGATCTCTCCGCTGGTCATGGTGACTCGGTACACAACGCTGGGGGCGGTGGTAATCAAATCCAGATTATATTCCCGTTCCAGCCGCTCCTGGACAATTTCCATGTGCAAAAGCCCCAAAAAACCGCAGCGGAATCCGAATCCCAGCGCTGCGGAGGACTCCGGCTCATAGGACAGGGAAGCGTCATTGAGCTGAAGCTTTTCCAGAGCATCCCGCAGGTCGGGATATTTGGCTCCGTCGGTTGGATAGATGCCGGAAAACACCATGGGCTGCACCTTGCGATAACCGGGAAGCGCCTCTTCGGCTGGACGCTGAGCATCCGTAACCGTATCGCCCACCCTGGTATCTTTCACGTTTTTAATGCTTGCCGTGAAATATCCGACCTCTCCGGCGGAAAGGCCGGAGCATGGTTCCAGGCGGGTTGGTCGGAGATATCCGGTTTCTACAACTTTGTATTCCGCACCGGAAAACATCATGCGGATATCCATATCGGGTTTGATTTCCCCATCTACAATCCGAAGATAGACAATGACCCCCCGATAGCTGTCATATTGGCTGTCGAAAATGAGGGCCTTGAGTGGTTTTTCCGAGTTGCCCTTTGGTGGAGGAACGTTTTTCACAATGTCCTCCAGTACCGCATCAATGTTGATGCCGTTTTTGGCGGAGATTTCCGGCGCGTCCATAGCTGG
>JAQVYO010000083.1 GCA_028708585.1 Oscillospiraceae bacterium | reverse complement strand
CTTCCGACGCCTCCGCAGAGGTGGTGGCTCGCATTCGGAAGATTTTTGACCAGACGCAGGTGATTTGGCAGATGGGAGAACTGGGAAAAGTGGACCAAGGCGTGGGCGGTACGGTAGCGGTCTTTATGGCCCAGCGGAATATTGATACGCTGGACGCCGGGGTGCCGGTGATGTCCATGCATGCGCCTTTTGAGGTAGTTTCCAAGCTGGACTGCTACATGACCTATAAGGGCGCGAAAGCGGTTTTTGAAGAGGAATAACAGAAAAGCGAAAAAAACAGGGCGCTGCCCCCGACCGAGGCGGCGCCCTGTTTTATGCGTGATAGAATAGCGCTGTAAGAATCAAACCACTCTTCTCATTGAGGCTATAGATTCAGACCTATAAGAGGGGTGAATTTTTATGCAGGAGAGGATACGGCTGCGAAATGCAGCGCGGGAAGATTGGCCGGAAATCATTTCCGCCCGCAACGCGGCCATTCACCGCAGAAGGACGGCTTTACTTGGTTTAAGGTACACGAGCTTGGCTTTATTTTTCCGTTTTCAGTCCCATGGATTCCTCCTGAAAGAGGCGGGCATCCATCATTTTCAGGCTGTCGTCAATCTTGGGCGTAAATTCCATTAAGTCGACAATCTGGGTCTGCACGTCGATACCAGGTGCTACTTCGATTAAATGAAGTCCGTCTTTTCTCAGCTCAAACACACAACGCTCGGTGATATACAAAATCCGCTGTCCGGTTTTGGCCGCGTATTTTCCGCTGAAAGTAATCTGTTCTACCTGCTTTACAAATTTGGTTTTGATTCCTTCCTGCTCAATCACCAGTTTTCCGTCTTTCACTTTTGTTTTCAGCCTGCCCGCCGTAAAGGTGCCGCAGAAAAAGACCTTTCCGGTATTTTGTGTAATGTTGATAAACCCGCCGCAGCCTGCAAGCTTGGGTCCAAATTTACTGACGTTGATGTTGCCTTGTTCGTCGCATTCCGCAAGTCCCAGAAATGCCATGTCCAAGCCGCCGCCGTCATAAAAATCAAATTGGTAGGGCTGGTCGAGGATGGCGTCGGGATTTAAGCTGGCGCCAAATCTGGAACCGGCCTGGGGAATGCCTCCGATGGTGCCGGACTCAACGGTAAGCGTCATGTATTCGTTGATTCCTTCTTCTCCCGCAACCACGGCAATTTGCTCAGGCAAGCCAACGCCCAAATTCACCACCGTGTCCTTCCGGAGTTCTATAGCCGCTCTTCTGGCAATGATTTTCTTTGCGTTCAGTGGGCTGATGGACGCGGTGCTTTCCACCGGACTTTGTAAGATGCCACACAAGGCCCCGTCGAACTCTTTCCCAATGCTCTGTTCATGATCTTTGCCGCCGGCCAGAACAACGGCGTCCACATAGATCCCCGGTATTTTCACCAGCCTGGGATCCAAATAGCCTGCCTTGACGATCTTTTCTACCTGGACAATCACCGTACCGCCGCAATTTTTGACGGCCTGGGCGATGGAGGTTACTTCCGTGGTGGTCGTTTCTTTTTCCAGGCTGATGTTTCCATATTCATCCGCATATGTGCCGCGCAAAAAGGTGACGTTGAGAGGAAACGATTTATAAAGCAGTTTTTCCTCTCCTTCAAATTCGATGACCTTCACTAAATCTTCCTTGGTTTTTTCGTTGATCTTGCCGCCCCCGTTTCTCGGGTCCACAAACGTGTCCAGCCCCACATGGGTAATGATGCCGGGCCTGTGGGCGGCAATTTCCCGAAACAGGGAAGAAAGCACGCCCTGGGGCAGGTTGTATGCCTCGCATTTGTTTGACAGGCACAATTCCTGTAGTTTCTGGGCGGTTGCGTAATGTCCCGCAACGACTCGTTTCAAAAGTCCCTCGTGTGCATAATGATCCCCGCCATAGACGCCGCTTTTATCCCCTTGAGAGCCGGGATAAAACAAAGTCAGACCGCGCGGGGACCCTGTCTCCAGAAATCGTTTTTCCATTGCTTTATTCAGGGCCTCCGGAATGCAGTTGCCCACGAATCCGCAGGTCACCAGCGTGTCACCATCTTTGACCAAGCTCACCGCTTGATCTGCCTGCAGAATTTTTACCTTTTTCATCTGCTCATTTTCCCTCCATGAACATAATAATATAAGCTCAATCATACCATGAGCATTTTCATATACCATAATACTTTCCTGGAAATACTTTGTCAACTAATTACTAGCATGGGCAGTATGATATAATCTATAATATATGTCTTGACTTGTTCCCATGCGCAGTCAACTATTACCTTTCAAGCTTATCAGCTTGAAAGCGACGAGACGACCCTGATGCACTATATCTGGTAGCTATGCCCCTTATGGTTATTTGTCGTGGCCGGAGTAAAATTATAAAATTTGGGAAAAACAAGTAACATCAATGGCCTGAGGGCAGCCGGAAGGCAGTATTAACGTGTATGTTCTTCAGACACCGCTATCTTTTCCATTCGGATATATTCCAGGCTCAACCTTAAATAGTGCCCATTATCTGCGGCATACCGTAGCAATCCGGAGGAATCAAAAATGGATATGCGCTTCGATACAGTGTACTACGAACCAAATGCGTTTGATTATGAATTGGGGCAGATGCTCCGGGACAAATATGCATATTTACCTTGGGTGCAAATAGAGAATCATAACCGGATACCAGAGCTGACAGCGGCGGACAACCGGGATTTTCAAAAGCTAAAAAGACATCTTATCATCGGAGTGAGAAAGACGCACCGATATATGCCAAATCATAAAGTTTCCGACTGGCTGGTGCCATATACTTCTTCCGGCTGCCGGGCCATGTGCCTGTATTGCTATCTGATCTGCAATTATAACAAATGCGCCTATCTCCGCCTGTTTGTAAACCGTGAGCAAATGTTGGATAGGATGCTTAAAAAGGATGCGGCGGCAGCTGTGCCGCAAACCTTTGAGATTGGCAGCAACAGCGATCTGTTGCTGGAAAATACGATAACGGATAATTTGCACTTTACAATCGAACGTTTTGCGCGTGAAGGCCGGGGCAATCTGACTTTTCCAACGAAATTTGATATGGTAAATCCGCTGCTTGCGCTAGATCATAGGGGTAAGACTATATTTCGTATGAGCGTAAACCCTCAGGAGATAATAGACCGCATAGAGCTGGGCACATCAACGCTGAGCGCACGGATTCGCGCGCTTAACGATGTAGCGGAAGCCGGATATCCGGTGGGACTGTTAATTGCGCCGGTGATTCTGCTTCCAGACTGGAAGCGGCTATATGGGGAATTGATTGAGCGGTTGGCAGATGAGCTAAGCGAAAAGATCACGCACAATGGATTTATAGAGATCATACTGATGACGTACAGTTTCATACAAAACGCAATTAACACGGATGCATTTCCCAATGCCGTACAACTTTTTAACCGGGAAACTATGACCGGGCGTGGGCGCGGCAAATACCGCTATCGAAATGATGCGCGTGCAGAGGCTGAATCCTTTTTGCGGAAAAGGATATCGCGGCAACTGCCCGCTATGCCAATATTGTATATTTCGTGACTCTGCGAATCTAGACGCATGAATACCGGCAAAGCAAAAGACCCGATTGGTTTCCGGGCATAAAAAAGCGGAAGGTAAGGGTTTTATCTACCTTGGCCTCCGCTTTTTGCTTCTATCCCGTAACGGTTTTGTTTCCGCGGGCGCAGTATCAATTTCTTATTCCGATTCCGACAGCCAGTGGCTGATAGTTTGATACAAAGTTTCAGTTTTCTCGATGGTTTTATCGTTTATAAACACATAGCCGGGATCATTCCCTTTAAGCTGCACAACAATATACTGATTTACATGATTGTAAATGTATAACATGCAGTTTCCATAGCCCTTCAGCGCAAAATGGCCGAAGCTTTTCTTTGCGCCGCCGTACCCATTGGTGCGCGTTCCATTGGGAAGCTGCTTAATTACCGATACCGAAACCACCTGTTCCTTTTCAAAAGTCGTATCATACATAGCGGCATTAATCATAATCTCAGAACCCTGAACCGTGATTTGATAATCCTTCAGTCCTCCATATGCCACGAATAAAATAACTGCGAAAACCAATATCATGATTCCAAAATAAAAGATCTTTCCAATCGGACGGCCGATATTGATTGTCCAGCCCATACTTGCGATACGCTTGGGAACAAAGATACGGGGATCACTGGGATTATAATAACATCCCCATTTCCATGTGCTTTGCTGTTCTTGAATATTCTCATCACTTTCCGACAATGTACCGATAAAATTCTCCTCAAGCTTGCGCATTTTATTCTGCTGCCAGCGTGCGATAATGAATAGGGCAGCGATTAAAAAAATCAGCGGCGCAATAACGAGAAGGCTGTTTTGAGTATATAGCATGGAAAGGCTGAATAGAATCCAGAATATCAGCATTGCCAAGGAAGAAAGAGTGGCAGATATGCTGTTGATTCGTTCCTCTTGCTGTGCATACACAAGGTTCTTTTCTGATTTTTCATTCGCTATCGAGGAATGCTGATTTTTCATTTGGTAATACAGGAAGAAGGTGCACAACTGACATAGCGGCCCAATGAAGCTTAGCCCTATGGGATAAGACTGCCGTATGTCAGCATTCAAAAACCAAACTGCCGTGGGCGCAAAGCTGAAC
The DNA here is from genome assembly GCA_028708585.1 of Oscillospiraceae bacterium. Lineage (GTDB taxonomy): Bacteria > Bacillota > Clostridia > Oscillospirales > Oscillospiraceae > RGIG529. Next base: position 2,267 of record JAQVYO010000083.1, on the reverse strand, counting down.
AGCAAAAACAACCAAACCCAAACAGAAGATATGCTGGATCTGCCCTTTTCTCTTGAGACAGTCAAGTCAACAGATACAATCTTTTTCCGTTGGTATGTCCATTTATTCTGTTCTTTTATATGCATCAACTTTTTTTGATAGTTCCCAATCATAAGCCAATGAACAAAAAGATTGGACACAACTAAAAGAAGCATAAAAAATTCAGAATAGCTCCCAATGGCTGGAATCAGAAGCAAAAAGCTACACCCAACCGATAAGAGTACAACTGCATAGCAGGCTTTTGTAAAAGAGTCAATTGTTTTCTGAACTTCCGGATGCTGTGAATGTGTTTTTGACAGCGTAACTCCAAGAACCTGATTAGCACGATACCGCCTGTAAAATAAGGATGATATCGCCATCACGCCAAAAACCAACCACAAAATCACAATCAGCAATGGAATCATATTATATTTCCTCCTGCCCATAGATACTGTCGATAAGATGAAGCACATGCTCCTTTAGTCCTTCTCTGGATGCACCTTTTATGAGAACTTCTGATATCAGGAACGTAAAATTGTCGTCAAACTTTTTATCCAAAGGATGTTCCTGTGTTTGAAAGAGATTGATTTTAGCGCCATGCCTCCTATCCATCACAATGACGCCCTCTTCCTTTAACAACCCATACGCTTTGCTGACGGTCATCGGATTGACTCCAATATCGCCGGCGAGTTGACGAACGGTGGGGAGCTGCTCCCCGGCTTTTAGATGGCCCGTGGCAACCCCCGATACAATCTGGTTGCGGATTTGTTGATAAATAGGGATGTCTCCAGTTATATCAATTTTTAATATCATGTATCCACTCCCCAGCGTATGTTTGTATTATTTATTATAATACAAACATACAAAAAGGCAACCATTGATTGAAAATCACTTCATTCATAAAGACATTTCGTCTACGTATATATTCTAAGAATAACATAAATCGGAACCTTACGCGCGCAGTAAACGGCGGATTCCAGCTCGTCTTTTAGGGAACTTTTTTATTGCCCATTTGTTCGCCCTGTTTTCGTGCCCGCACGTCGCGGGCGGCATGAGCACTGTCGAGCATCCGCTGAAATTCTGCGCGGGCACTACTTTTTGTGCCGGTGATGGCTTCGTCGGCACACCCTTGCGTACTCCCAACTGGGAGTTTTCTGTATCAAACCGCCGTAATGGTTGATTTGCGCGGACAGCGAGTGAAGCATCGCGTCCTTCCCGCTGGATACCCGCCCATACGCCGCGACGCGCTTTGCTTGTAATTCGGCCGCGCGGAAGGCAAGCGGCGTAATGTTTTTGATGGTTCTTTGCATATGAAAACCTCCTTTTCTGGTGTCACAGCTTCAGCCTTTTCGTCACGACGCACCCGAAAATTACCCGCACGGCCAAGGCGGCGAAAAGCTGATGAAATCCGAGAACATCAAGATGGCGCTGGACGAGATCGTCTGGCTTCTGACGCTGCTCGCCAATCAGTCCATCCTCATCCATAATCGCAAAAAAAAGCACGCGCCCGAGGACCTGCTGACTGAGGAGAAAGTCGAGCTGCTCGCCTGATGCGGCCCGCCGCCCAATCCGGTTCATTCCCCCCTGTCTGAAAAACCAAATATTTTTCTTGACATACGTATCAGGCTGATATATGATATATATCAGCCTGATTCGTTAAGGTAAGTAAAGCAAAGATAAATCGGGAGACTAAAGATCGCGAATGAAAAGAAAATGGACTGCGTGATTCTCGGACTGCTGTGCCATGAATCCCTGACCGGCTATGAAATCAAAAAAAGGATGGACACGGCGCTTCGGTTCTTTTGGAGCGCGAGCTTCGGCAGCATCTATCCGACGTTAAATTCCCTGGTTCACGACAGTCTGGTCACGAAGTTTGAAACCACCGATCACGGCAGAGACAAAGTGATCTATACGATCACGGACGCCGGGAGAGAACATTTGAAAAAATGGCTCGCGCTCCCCGTAAAAAAAGATGAGTTGAGATATGAGACCCTGCTGAAGCTTTTCTTCGGCGGGGAGACCGGGCCGGACATTTCGTTGGAGCATATCCGGAATTTTGAATCCAGAGTCAAGGCAGAGCTGCCGTTTCTTCAGGAGGCGAGCCGCAAACTGAAAGGGATTCCGGATGAAAAAGCGCATCGATACTATCTGCTGACGGCGATGTTTGGCGAACGTGTCTACAAGGCTTATCTGGAATGGTGCGAAGAAGCGAAAAGAATATTGGAGGAGTGATTGCTATGACGAAACCT
>JAQVYO010000082.1 GCA_028708585.1 Oscillospiraceae bacterium | reverse complement strand
TGTTTTAAACTGGGAAATTCACCGTACAGCGGCGCCTCTTCCGCAAGCCGTTCAAAGGCTTCTTTTGTCAGGCGGGTACCGAGAAGTTGTCCCGCATCTGTCTGATCAAATCCCAATTCAAACGAAAAATGGACGGCAAGTTCTCTTGCAGCCGTTCTGGTCATCTCAATCCTCCACCCGAGCGGGACGCTATCCGCCGGTCCTTTCTCAATCCTTTTTCTTTCCGTTTCACAGGCGCGGCCCCATTTTAGACAAAGCCGCGGCGGCGAAATCATTTCATACATTATATACAGTTAATCTGCAAAAATAAACCCAATTCGCCGAAAAATTATTCATAAAAAAATGGAAAAAAATTTCAGCCTTCATAGCAATGGCACAAAAAAATAAAGGGACGGCGGGGAACCCGCGCACGTCCCCCTCTCCTTTTCCCTTTCATAAGCAGGGAAAAGCCGCCCGTTGCCCCAAAAAGGCCCCGGCACGGTCTTTCATCCCTTGTTTTGTTCATTTTTCAGAAGTATGCTTTGCTACTTTTTCGAAAACGACCCCGCCAACATGGACGTTTACCGCCCGCACCGCAAGACCGGCCATAGCTTCCAAGCCGTTATAAACAGCGTTCTGAACAAGCTTTGCCGTTTCGGGAATGGTATACCCATACCTTACCAGAATGGTAACATCCACTGTCACCGTATTTTCACTGATCTGGACTTTAATCCCGCGAGATAAATTTTTTTTCCCCAGGAATTCCGCAATATCGTTTCCGATATTGGCAGCTAAGTTTCCGATCCCTTCCACTTCGGAAGCCGACATCGCGGCAATAATGGCTATGACATCCTCGGAAATCTGGATGCTGCCCATTTCCTCGGTATGGGAAATGTATTCCCTGCCTTCGCCCATGCGTGACACTCCTTTAGATTAGGGTAGTATTTGTTCATATTGTATCACAAAAATGGAAAAATACAATCCTTAAATTTCATGCACCGCACGCATTGTTTAATTGGCTTCGATAATTTTGATCTGATTAGGCTTAAAATTGGTTTCCGACTGCACAATATCGGAAATTTTGGCCGCGTCGGTATCCGTCAATCCCTTCCCGCCGTTGGACACCACAACGCTGATCCCGCTGTCCCCAATGTAGGAGACGCAGTCCGCATATCCTTTTGCCATCACCAGGTTTTCAATTTGTGACTCCGTCAACGTATAGTTGGCCATCGCTTTAATGCTTGCCGTCGCCATATCTTTGGCTTTCTGATCCGCCGACTTGTCTTCTACCGTTTTCTGCAGCAGTTCCAAAGCGCTGTCCCTTGCCTGCTGACGGCTTAGCCTGGCATTTGAGAAATAACCAGTCCCGGATGCGGATGTGGTGGATCCAGAAGTCTTGGCTGCATCGCCGCTTTCATTGGAATCCACCAGCACAGGCTGACCCAAAACTTTCTTACCTTTCTGATCTGTGGACTCCTTCCCGGTTGCCTGCGGTTCCGCCGGCGCGCTGGCGGATGGTGACGTCTGAGCCGATGCCGTTGCACTGGCTATCATCGTTTCCTTGGCTGATACCATCTCTCCCATTTCCTGGCTGCGCCCATAAGACCAGTTCAAATAAACCGCCACACAGACAAACAGGACAATGGTTACAACCACCATATTACGTTTCCAAATTCTCATTTTGCTTGCCTCCCCTGACTTTCAAATGATTTCCGCCGCGTCTTTGCAAAGCGCTCTGTGCTGGCGGAGTTTGAGGGCTTTTCGCCCAACTTCTTTGGTCCTGTGTTTCGTCTTTCCAATCTTTTCTGCATTTTCGCTCCGGTTTTATCCATTTTTTTGCCCAATCTTTTCTCCCATGGTTTAATTCTCCGCAGATGAATTTGAGGACATTTTTACAACGGTAATCTTATCTGCTCCAAGTCCGGTGAGCGAGGAAAGCGCCTTTGTCATTTCCAATTTTACCGATGCGTCCCCGCCCCCTTCGCAAACCACCAATGCCCCCTGGTATAATGGATAGGTTTGACTGGACAGTACCGCTTCCTGCATTCCGGACCCCCGGGACAAAATGACGGTGGTCTTCTGCTTTGCGCTGTTCATGCCTCCGGAAGTATCCGTCTGTTCGGTATTGTTGCTGTCCGTCGCAAATTGGTTCTCGACACCAGTTTTCAAGGTGAGCAGCAAACGAACCTCTCCCGCCCCGTCAATTTTGGACAAAGCGGTTTCCATTTTTTTCTCCTGATCTTCCAGGGAAAAGGAAATCCCTGTATTCTCTTCCTCCGCTGTTTTCTTTGTCTGTTTGTTTCCTGAAGGCATCATCAGTAAGAAAGCGCCTACCAGCATGACCAAAAGCATATATTTATACTTACTTAAAAACTGCAGAGGCTTTTTCAGCCGGACATCCTGTAAAAAAGAGGGTTTGTCTTTCATTTGCGCCTATTCCTCCGTTTTCCAATGCACCCGTTCCCCCGGGATTGCCAAATCCGCTTCTAAAAGACTCCGCAGCGTCTTTTTCTCCTTCTGGGAAAGGGAGCCGGTAATGGTCGCTTCATAGGGATATGGATACCTGTCCTCCCCGGTTTTGCAGGCCACCGCAATGTTACAGTTGATCCCTGAAGCCTCTGCTCGTTCCAAAATATATGCGGCCGACCGTTCCTCTATGATGGTTTTCAGCAGATGACCGTTGGCTTGCTCAATATTTTCCCCGTAGCTGCCAATTTCCGCTCGATAAGCGGTCATATTGGAAGACAGCGTTTCCAGGTTGAGTCCTGTTACAGGACGCAGTAGAGCGATCATCATCAGCAGCCCGCCTGTGATTTTGCTGATTTTTTTCACCGTTCCATCCGGAATAATGCCATATACAACAGTCAGAAGCAACGCGGCGGCAATAATCCCCGTCAGCCAGTCTCTGATCCCTTCCGTCACAGTTTCTACCCCCCTTTCACCGCCGTAATGGCGGATACAACGGAAATCAGCAGCAAAACTGTGCAAGCGCCGGTCATTCCCAAAATCAGGCCGAACGCGCCTCCTATGCTGTCAATCAGTTTGGAAAGCCGGTTATCCGCCACAGTAGCCGCCAGGGCCGCCGTCATCTTATAAATCAGGTAATGCATTCCAATCTTCAAAAACGGGATCAGGCACATGCCAAGGATCGCCAGCATTCCAATCACGCCTACGGCGTTTTTCAATAAGGATGCGCCGGCCAGAATGGATTCGGCAGCGTCGGAAAGTATGCTTCCTACCACAGGCACCGTGCTGGAAACGGCAAATTTGGCCGCCTTTATGGTCACAGCGTCCGCGTTGCCCGCAATCGCCCCGCTCACCGTAAGATATCCGGTAAAAAGCATCAGCAATATGGTCAGGCTGATGGTAATTCCCCATTTCACAAACTCCGCAATTCGATCCAATCCTTCGTTCCCAAACGCCGCTCTGGCGGCGCACAGCGCAATATAAGCATATACGAGAGGGATCAAAAGCCGGCTGATAATAGTAAGCAGCACGTCGGAAAACAGCATGGTGGCCAGCTGCCTTGCCGCCGCCGAGGTGGGTGCGCCGCATGCGGCGACCGACGCCGTCAGAGTGGGAAGCAGCACTTTGGAAAAAGCCTCCATCGACTCAATGGTTTCCCGCCCCAGCCCAATCAGGCCGGATACGTCGGTAGCTGCGGCCACCGTAATGGCAAGGGTTCCCACCACAAACAGTATTTCCGGCGGATGTCCTTCAAAAAAAGCCGAACCCACTTGGAAAAATAGCACCAGGAGCAGCAGCAAGGCCCCGCTTTTGAGGGCGTTTCGAAAAATTCCGCTTAAACTGCCGCTTCCGTCTTTTAAAAGCTCCGACAAACCATTTTGCAGGTTCGCATCCTCCAAGGAAGCGCCTGTAACATACTCTTTTGCGGAAGATTCCAGTTTGGTGGTATCCAGGGCCTTTTTCTGCGTATCCAAAATCTTTTGATCGATTCCCGGCGTTTCCTTGGCCTTGCCCGAGCTTACGCTGCCAGAACCGGCTTTCTGCGTTCCCGTTTTGCTCATTTGTTTTGACGGATCCGTATTCGCCCCAGAAGGCAGAGGCTTCGCGGATTCCGGCTGCGCTCCTGAATTCGATACCACAGTCGAATCTGTGACATGCGCCGAAGAATAAGCCTTGTCCCCGCTCATTTGCGGCAGAGCGTCCCCTTGCTGGGCAGCGGCGGCATGCGATGCCAGCACCCAGCAGAGGCCAAACAACAGCAACATGATTTTTATTTTCATTTTTCACCTGCCAGGACGCCAAGGCCCCGTTTTCACATCCTCATTTTTAAAGGCTTTGCGTGACTGCCGCATCTTTCATCATGAAAGCCGTATCACGTTTTTAAAAATCCCAAAAGCGTCTGCAAAACCGTTTGCAGCAAGGGTAACGCAATAAACAACGAAGCGGCCGCCCCCGCCGTTTCCACGAAAGAGGCCACGCCTCCTTCTCCCGCGTCTTTGCAGAGAGCGGAGGTGGTTTTGGTCACGATGGCAATCCCTGCGGTCTTCACCAGCGGCGCCACCACACCGGAAGACAAACCGGAAAGCTGGGTCAGCTCGTCCATAAAATCGATTACCCCGGAAAAAGCATTCAGCGCCAGGCGGAGCAAAAGCGCCCCCACAGTCAAAGCCAGCACCATACCCAGCTCCGGAACCTGTCTTCGCACCAGCGCCGCGCAAAGTCCTCCTGTCAGCCCCAATGCGGCAGCCTTTAAAATATCATCCATAAGCCCCTCACCCCCGGCGGGGAATTACAGCCCGAATAAGTTTTTAACCAGGTTAAACAAATCACTGATTTCCCTCACCACCATCATAAGCACCACCACAAGACCCGCCAACGTGGTCATGGTGGCCTGCTCATCCCGCCCGGAACGGACAAGCACCTGATTCAGCACCGAAACCAGAATGCCAATGGCCGCGATCTTAAAAATCAAATCTACATCCATGGTACACTTCCCGTAAAATTTATAAGAATAAGAGCACCGACATAATTCCCGCAGCCATGCCCAGTACACGATACATCTTTCCTAGGTTTACCTGCCTCGCTTCAGCATGTCTGTGGCATTCTTCCAAACGTTTCCGAGCCTCTTCAATGGCCGAAAGCTGCCCATCCACGTCATAGCAACCCAAAACCGCCCCCAATTGTTCCAGGACCCGCCGGTCTTCCTCTGCTAGCATCCCGCCGCGGCTGTGCAGCGCCTCCCGCCAAAGCTGAGACAGCGGTGCATCCGCCAGCCGGAAAAGGCTATCCCGGCAGAGAGCGAAAAACTCTCCCGCCGCTCCTCCGGTTTCTGTCGCTAATTTATCAAGCAGATCCGGCATGGGGGTTAATCGAAACTGCATTTCCACTTCCATAATGGTCAGCCCTCCCAAAAAAGAGAGGAGCGCATTGGTCCTTTTGCGCAGTCCCGCCGCCGCTCCGAATCCAATGGCTGCCGTTCCGCAAAAAAGCAGCAACGCCCCGATCATCCGGAACATAAATCGCCGTTTTCGCTTGATCCGGAACAACTGGTTCCGGAAGAACTTTCCGGGGCGGGACCTTTCTGCTCTTCCAAAACCGCGTCTTCCTGCGGCGCAGCCGCCTTTATTTCACCCGAAAAAGAATCGCCGTTATCCGCCCGTTGCTCCGCAGATTCAGTTTCCTGTGTTTCAGAATTTTCAAAACGAGCGTTTCCCGGGACGCCAGAAAATCCCCTTTGTGAATCGGAAGGTACCAAGTGGGCGCGGAGAATCTTTTCTCTCCTGGTCTTTCCGGATTGTTTTTGGATATAGCGAACCCGAACAGGCTTCTTTTGAACGGGTGAAAGCCGTTCCACAGAACAAACGCGCTTTCCATTTTCGACCCGGATGATCACCAGACGGGAAAAAACGCCGCTGATCAAAAGGTTTCGGTACATGGGCCTGCGTTCAAGCTCCTCCCGATCGGCGCAGTGTGCGGTAGCCACAAGGGAAACGCCGCAGTTTGCCGCCATTTCCAATGCGTCGCAATCTTCCGGCGCGGTAATCTCGTCGGCCGCCAACACCTGTGGGTTCATGCTCCGCAGGAGCAGCAGCATGCCATCCGATTTTGGGCATCCATCCAGAATATCCGTATGTAGGCCAACGTTCATCTGCGGAAGGCCGCAGTACATAGCCGCCACCTCTCCCCGTTCGTCGGCAAGGCCCACGCGAAGGGCGGGGATGGATCCGTCCGCAGTTCCGTCGGACAGCGTTCGGATCAGATCCCGCAGGAAGGTGGTTTTCCCCCCGCCCGGAGGAGAAACAATCAGCGTATTGCAAAAACGGCCGTCCTCCATTAATTCCTCTACCACCGGGAAACAGATACCGGGCACTTCCTTGGCAATCCGTATGGCCAAAGAAGAAAAATCTTTTAAATTGGTGATTTCGCCGTCTTTGACCACCGCAGTGCCGCAGAGGCCGATACGGTGCCCGTTTCGGACGGTAAAAAATCCGTTCTTTACCTGCTCCAAGGCGCTATGGGCGGAAGCCTGTGTCGCAATTTCCAGCACCTGCCGCAAGTCGCTCTGATAAACCAACAAGCCCTGACCGTTCGTCACCAGATACTCCCCCGCCGGCCCTTGTACCGAAAGCCCGCGGCCCGCCCGGAGGCGGAATTCTTCTGCCACCGCCCGCTGTTCCAGCGGAAGTTTTGCAACGGCATACCTCATTTCCCGGGGCAGCAGTTCCGCCGCCCGGTCAAAGCAAGCCGAGCCATAGACCATCTGATCCATTTGAACCATCCTTTCTGTTTCAAAAACCGGCGTAGCGTTTCGCCTTTTTCATATCTATGGGCGCCTGTCCACTTTTATGACCGGACCGCATTAACTTTTTCCCGCTTCAAAATCCTCTTTCACCCAAATCATTTTCCGGTGCAATTTTTAATTTCCCCTGTACCTTTTTCGGGATTTACGGTATACTAAAAGTAAAATAGAAAATAATTGGTTTTTCACTGGAAGG
>JAQVYO010000081.1 GCA_028708585.1 Oscillospiraceae bacterium | reverse complement strand
GAGTTTTTGCTCTTCTACAGGGGGAAAACGGAACATTGAAATTTACACCGAACGGGGCTTCCCCAGGAAAAACGCGGCGATAAGGCCGGGGCCGGAATGGGAGCCGATGGTTGGGCCGATATAACTGACAAAGGAATTTTCAAACCCGAAGTGGCGCACCAGCGTTTCGGAAAATTCTTTGACCTCCTCCGGCTTACAGTCGGAGTGGCAGATGTAGACGGTTTGCCGCTGAGGCGCTTCCGCCCGGGCTTCCACGATTTGATAGATGCGCGCAATGGCCCGTTTGCGCCCTCGAATTTTTTCCCGCACGACTAAATGACCTTCTTGGTCCAAATTCAAAATGGGATTGATATTCAGCGCGGTGGCCACGAGAACACCTGTTTTGCTGACCCGGCCGCTCCGGTAAAGGTATTTCAAATCGTCGGTGGTGTAATAGGTATTGATCTGGGCTTTATGGTTCTCCAAAAAGGAAACGCAGTCCTCCGGCGATTTCCCCTGGTCTCGCATATCGGCGGCCCAGATGCACAGCATCCCATATCCGATGGATGCCAGTGTGGAATCCACCACATAAATTTCCACTCCGGGATGCGCGTTCTCGAACAAGGATTTGGCAGCCAGGGCGTTTGCGCATGTGCCGGATATGCCGCTGCCCATGGCGATATGCACGATGGGCAGATGATGTTCTTCCAAAAGCGCAGCCCAGAAATCCAAAAATTCATATGGCGTCATCTGACTGGTTACGGGAACGGCTCCTTCCCGCATCTTTTGATAAAATTGGGCGCAGTTTTCCAGGCTCATGGAATCGATATAGCCCGTTTCCTGGATGGAGTAATTCATTCGATATGCATAGATGCCGCGTTTCCGGCAGAATGCGGCGGGCAGGTCGCATCCTGAATCTGTTGCAACGATGAAGTTCTCCATTATAACTGTTCTCCCCTTTTTCCAACAAATGATGATTTCCTGAATTTTATACTATATCAAGCTTATTATATCCCATTCCCTTTTTTTTTGCAAGCCTGCAATTTGCATGGAAATTGATTTTTTTGCAGAATATGATGCCTTTTTGCACACGGCCGAATGGATTTTATGATCTTTCCGGCGCGCCGCACGCAGCGGGAACCCCTGCGAGTTCTTTTGCAGAAATAAGTTTCTTTTCACAAGATGACGGCCGCATTCCGTTTGAGAATGCGGCCGTTTTTCATTTCCGGAAGTTTCTCGCGGATTGACTTGTTCCGCTTTAGAATAGTGCTAACTCAACCAGGAGGAGATTTTATGGAATATCAACAATATCAAAAAGCCAGGGATAAAGTTTGGGAATTACTGTTAAAACATGGATGCAGGGAACTTCCCATTCAAGTAAGCCAGATCTGCAAAAAGGAAAAAATCACGCTGCTGTCCTACGGCAGAGCGGCGCCCGTGATTGCGGCGCTGGGCCTTGAGGCGCACTGCGAAAACGATGGATTTACAGCCGTGGTTGAAACCAGGCCGCTGATCTTTTATAACGAGAGATGCACGGTTCAGCGGCAGCGGTTTACCGTTGCCCATGAGCTTGGGCATCTTTTTTTGGGGCATGTTTCCCGCGGAGCCTTTACCATCCAAAACCGGGAGCCGGAACCAGACGATCAGCCCGCTGAGCAGGAAGCCAATGTTTTTGCCGCCCGCCTCCTTGCCCCTGCCTGCGTCCTTTGGGGCATGCATGCGCGGAGCCCGGAGGATATTGCCCGGCTCTGCGATATCAGCCGGCAGTCCGCCGCATTCCGGGCTAGGCGCATGGAGCTTTTATACCGGCGGGAACAGGTGTTTTTGCAACGGTTTCATTCTTCCTGCTTCCTGCGGAGCAGTTTAGAACGGCAGGTTTACGAACAGTTTTTAGACTTTATCCGGGCCGGGGCGCTATAAGCCTTCCCCGTCCGGGGCAAGTGCGTCCAGCTCCCGCAGGGCTGCGTCAATTTGTTCCCGGGAACGCAGCTCCAGTCCTCTGCCTTTGCCCCGGGCGGCCATGGGAATGGGCAAAAGGGAAGAACTTGTTCCCCCGTTCTCAGGGGCGGGAACGGGAACAGTATCTTCCTGCCTTATAGGCGCCGGAGCGCCCGCTTCCGCCTTGCCCGGCGCTTCGGCTGCCGCTTCCGGCTGGGCGGACGGCGGGAAAAATCGCCGCAGGGCTGTTTCTACGATGAATCTCGCGTCATCGTCCGCTTTTCGGTATGCTTCCAGCAGGGCCGCTTCCAGCGGCGACAGAGAGAGTACGCGGGTTTCCGCCGGATGGACGCTGCCAGACGGCAAAGGCTGTTTGTATCCAAACGCTTCCATCACATCCTTGATCCCATAGAGCTCACACAGCATCAGCAATGTATCCGGGCCGGGCTGGCTACGATTTTTTTCCCAGCTGTATATCGTTTTTGCACTGGCCCGCACGCCCTTTTTGGTCAAAATATCGGATACGTCCTGAACGGAATAATTTGCCTTCTGACGCCAATTTCTTAGCACGGAGCCAATATCTTTTTCTCCCATACGCATTCTCCTTTTCCCAAACATACCACAGGAAAAGAATGCTGTCAACAAAATTTTCTGAGAATATTAGAATTACCTGTTGACTTTCTAGGAATTATAGAATATATTGGAGTAAATTCCAGGAAACTTAGAAAGAGGGCGAGAGAATTGGATATTGCAACAGGAAAGATCAGAAATTATGTGAAGGAAAAGGGGATTACCATTAAGGCGATTTCCAGACACACCAACATTGCGCCGGGCGCTTTATATTCAAGTTTTTCCGGCCTTCGGCCCTTGCGGGCCGATGAATTCCTTGCGGTATGCTCGTTTTTGGGCATTGACCCTATGAAGCTGCGGCAAGGACTGCGCGAAGGGGGGAGAACCGCGTGCGGAAACGACAATTTGGAACGAGAATCCCGGTGCGAAGCGGGAAAATGGTAATGCCGGCTGTTCCGTTTCCGTTAGGCAATTGTTTCTGGGCCTAGCGGCCAAGATGAAAGAATAAAAACCGCTGTTCCAGCAAAAAAAGGCCGCCTTCGACAGCAAGAAGTCGTAAGGCGGCATTGGAAAGAAGAATATGATTATTATACCAAAGAAAGGTGGAAAATGCAACAGTTAAGTGACCATCCGCAGACCCGGCGTGCGCTGCGTACCGGGTATCCCCAACCGGAGGAAAAGCCGCTTTTTGTATGCCAAGGCACCGGGGGGCGTTGCGGCGCGCCCATCTATGAAGAAGATTTTTATTACGATGTGGACGGCTCTGTTTTGTGCGAAGAATGCGGGCCGGATTATTTCAGCCGGCGATTTGGGAAAAGGGCGGCCCGGGACGGCTGAGCCTGGAAGGACGCTGATTTTGAACTTGGAAAGGAATTCAGCATACCTATGCAAAAAACAAAATTACCCTGGGATGTGAAGCAGACCTGTATTTGGATTGTCCGGGGATATGAGCGGCGGGTAAAGTGGTACCAGGAAGAACGAAAAGAAATTTTATCCGGCAGCGGGACCCGCTATGATACATATGAGGACGAAAGGACCGGTGAAAGTATCCGCCAGTTTTTACCCAAAACGGCGGCGGGGCGGGCCACCGAACAAAAGACGCTGCGGTTGGAGCGGCTGGAGCGGGATCCGGAGATTCTGCGGATGCGGGCGGTGGAATATGCCGCCCGGCAAGTCTGCCCTGACATCCAGAACCAGGAGCTGCGCCAGCGGCTGGTGGGCTGTATCCGGCAAAATTGCCAGAACGGCAGAGCATATCCCTTTGAATATCTGAATCTGACGGAATTCAGCCGTTCGGATTTTTACCGGCGAAAGGATCAGTTTTTGTATTGGATCGCGTCGTTTTTAAAATTGGTCTGAAGGAACCAAATTACAGAACAGTACCGCGCAGCCGGCCTGCAAAAGCAAAGCTTAAAAAGCCAAACAAAAAACAAAGCCCGCCCCCAGACCCGTGAAAAGCCGGAGGGGGCGGGCCATTTGCGCCTGACTTCCCAGGACAAGACCTTGTTACGAAGGAGGCCCTCGCTTCACGTCTGTTTTTTTAGCTAAAAACGGGGGCTTAAAAGGGCGGTGGGCTTGGCGGATCAAAATTTTCACTTGGACGTGGTATTTGGAACTGTGCAGGGAGTTTTCCATTTAAAATTGGTACAGTAAGAAAGAAGGGGCGGACATGTCCTTTATTTCTTTACCCGGAAGATTCCGGCTCCGGGGCGGTTTTCCTCCCTTTTCCACCCTGGGAGCCGGAGGGCTGCCGGGCGATTTTGCCGGTTGACGGCGGGTTTTGATTGTATTTTACAAAAACGGTGGGAATGGTATGGAGAAACTGACCATGCGGCAAAGACGGTTTGCGGAAGAATATTTGGTGGATTTAAGCGCTACAAAAGCGGCTATCCGCGCAGGCTACAACCCAAAGAGCGCCGGGAAAAGCGCCAGCGAAAATTTGAAAAAACCGGCTATCCGGGCTTCTATCGACCAGGCGATGGCGGAATTATCCCGCCGGACGGGAGTGAGCCAGGAGCGGGTTGTAGCGGAGCTTTCAAAGGTTGCATTTGCCGGATTTGACCAGGCGGATGAGAAGGCCGTTTCCTCGCCCCGCTTGGAAGACGGAAAAACGGAACAAGAAGACTCTGCCCGGAATCCGGTCCTTTTGGAAGATGCCGGGAACGGGGGGAAAAAAGGAAAGCCTGGCGGCAAGGCCCAAGGGAAGGGAGACGCGGCCTCCAGACCCTCCGGCCGCGCCGCAGCCAGAACCGGAAAGAGCGGGCCACGGGATGTGCGTCTGGGAGACAAGCTAAAGGCTTTGGAGCTGCTTGGAAAACATTTGGGGATGTTCGGAGACCGGGCGCGGGGAACCGGAGATCAGATACCCCAGATCATCGACGACATCGGCGGCAACAATGAAACTTAGCGATGCGATTGCCCCCGCGTTTTTCGGCCTGCATGAGGAAATCCGAAACAATACTTACACGCACTATGTGCTGAAAGGCGGCAGGGGCAGCGCAAAATCTTCCTTTATCAGCATTGAACTGATTTTGGGATTGATGCGGCATCCCGATACCCACGCCGTCGCCCTGCGTTCCGTTGGAAACACCCTGCAGGACAGCGTGTTTTCCCAGCTTTTATGGGCGGCGGAGGTTTTGGAGGTAGCCCGCTTTTTCAAAGCCACAAAAAGCCCCCTCAAAATGGTTTACCTGCCCACCGGACAAACCATTTTATTTCGCGGCGCCGACGACCCCCAGAAAATCAAGTCCATCCGGCCGTCCTTTGGCTATTTCCGCTACATCTGGTTTGAAGAATGGAATCAGTTTGGCGGGATGGAGGAAACCCGCTCCATCAACCAGTCCTTGATGCGGGGCGGGGAAGTTTTTGACGCCTTTTACTCTTACAATCCGCCGGAGCGGATGAACGACTGGGTGAACCTGGAGACGCAGGAGCAGCGGCCGGGCCGCGTGATTCACCACAGCACCTATGAAACCGTGCCCCCAGGCTGGCTGGGAAGGCAATTTCTTCTGGAAGCGCGCCACCTCAAAACGGTTCATCCTCAAAAATATGCCCACGAGTATCTTGGCACGGTTACGGGAACCGGGGGCGAGGTGTTTCGGAACGTTACGCTTCGGGAGATGACGGACCGGGAGATCGGGACGTTTGACCGGATCCGGCGCGGCCTTGACTGGGGGTATGCGGTGGACCCCTTTGTTTATCTGGTTCTGCATTACGACCGGATGCGCCGGAGGCTTTATATTTTTTATGAAATTTATCAGGTGGGGCTTTCCAACCGGCTGGCGGCGGAAAGAATCAAATCAGAAAATGCGCTGAACCGGGAGGTCGTAGCCGACAGCGCCGAGCCAAAAAGCATTGCGGAGCTGAACGCTTACGGCATCCGGGCGGTGGGCGCCCGGAAAGGGCCGGACAGCGTGAAGCATGGCATTCAGTGGCTGTCCGACCTGGAGGAAATCGTCATTGACCAGCGACGGTGCCCCAATGCGGCCAGGGAATTTAGAACCTATGAGCTGGAGCGGGACGCGGCGGGTAATTTTAAGGCCCGCTATCCCGATCGAAACAACCACGCCATCGATGCGGCCAGGTATGCCGTTCAGGATGATATGACCTATGCGGTGGTGCGATAAAGGCGGTGAAATTTTGTTTCAATCAGAGATGGAGCAAATCAAAGCAAGGCTGGAAGCGGAAGGACGCATTCAGGTAAACGATTTGCTGCGGCGCATTCTGGAGGACGACCGAAAAGACCCCGGAAAGGCGTTTATGAAAATTGGCGAACGGTACTACAACGGGGAGCACGACATTCTCCAAACGGATTTCCGCAGAACCACCATTTACGAGGACGACGCTTCCGGAAACCCGGTGGGACGCGCGTTTGTCAATGAAAACAATTCCAATTACCACAACGTCCATAATTTCCACCGGCAGCATGTGGACCAGAAAGTGGCCTACATCAGCGGGCGGCCCCCCTCCGTGACAGTGGAGGGGGCGCAGGAGGACGAAAGCCTGAAGCGGTTTGAACATCTGATTACCGCCGTTACATCCGACGAGGCGTTTGCCGACATGCTCCAGGACCTGGAAACCGGCGCCAGCAACAAGGGTGTCGAATGGCTGCACCTCTACTATGACCCTTTAGGCGTCCTGCGGTATACGATTGTGCCGGCGGAGGCCTGCATCCCGATTTATGATACGGCTTACCAAAAGGAGCTTTTGGGGATGATTCGCCGCTATGAGCTGACAGAGACCGATTCTCACGGAAAAAAACGATCCGTTTTACATCTGGAATGGTGGACCAAGCGGGATGTGACCCACTTTACAGAAAACAAGCCGGGTGAATTTCTGCTTTTGCAAAGCGTTCCCCATTGGTTTGGTGTGATCAAAATTGACGGCCGGATTGTGAGGCGCGAGCCAAATGGGTGGGGGCGCGTTCCGTTTATCCCGCTGTACAACAACAGCCGTGCCCAAAGCGACCTTTTGCAGAACAAAGGGCTGATTGACG
>JAQVYO010000080.1 GCA_028708585.1 Oscillospiraceae bacterium | reverse complement strand
CCGGAGCTTGCCGCTCAGTGGAAGGCGTATCATGAAGGCTCTCTCCCGGAAGACTTTGCGGGGGATCCGGATTTCTGGGACTTTCAAGATAAAACCGCCACTCGGTCCGCTTCCGGAGCCGTCCTGAACCGGCTTGCGGGGAAAGGGCTCAACCTGTTCGGGGGCAGCGCCGACCTTGCTCCTTCCAATAAAACCGTGCTGTCTGGCAGGGGCGAATTCGGGAAGGATAACTATGCGGGCGGAAACGTGCATTTCGGCGTGCGGGAAATGGCCATGGCGGCGGCCTGCAACGGCATCGCGCTGTATGGCGGCCTGCGGCCCTTCTGTTCCACTTTCTTTGTTTTTTCCGACTATCTGAAACCGGCGCTGCGCCTGTCCGCCCTAATGAAATTACCGGTTTTATATATTCTGACCCATGACAGTATCGGCGTGGGCGAGGATGGGCCAACCCATCAGCCTATTGAGCAGCTGGCAGGCCTTCGGGCAATGCCGAATGCCATGGTGTTCCGCCCGGCGGACGGGAAAGAAACGGCGGCGGGATATCTGGCGGCGCTTTCCGCCCATGGCCCGGCTGTTTTGGTGCTGTCCCGGCAAAATCTCCCACTCTATGAAAAAACCGGTAAGGAAGCCATGCGGGGGGGATATATCCTCAAAGATACCGAGGGGGAACCGGATGTGATTTTAATGGCTTCCGGTTCGGAGGTGGATGTGATTTGCGGCGCGGAGGCACTTTTGAGGGCAAAGGGCCTTGCGGCGCGGCTGGTATCCATGCCCTGCTTCTCGCTTTTTGACGCGCAGGACGAAGCGTATAAAGAAAGCGTACTGCCCCGTTCGGTACGCGCCCGGGTGGCCGTTGAGGCGGGCAGTAGCTTCGGATGGGCCAAATACACCGGCTTTTCGGGCAAAACGGTGACCCTCGACCATTTTGGCGCCTCCGCCCCCGCGGGTATCCTGTTTGAAAAGTTTGGATTTACGCCGGAGCATGTGGCGGAGGAAGCTCTTCGGGTTGTGGAAAAGGTGCGCCAAGAAGAAAAGAACTGATGGGAACCGAAAGACCGATCCTTTGAAAAGCAGATAAAAATTCTCCCCGGGTATACGGCCCGGGGAGAATTTTTATGGAACGGAGTCGAAGAAAAAGGGTTAGCGTTTTGAAAGTCCCTCTCAGAAAGATGAGCTGTGCCGGAGGACCGTTTTACATTTCCCGCCGGCCTTCCAGTGCCCGCATCAGCGTTGCGTCATCCGCAAATTCCAGATGGCTGCCCACGGGAATGCCATAAGCCAGCCGGGAAATTTTGACCCCGAAAGGCTTTAACAAACGGGAAAGGTACATGGCGGTGGCTTCCCCTTCGGTGTCGGGGTTAGTGGCCATAATCACTTCCGAAACGCCGCCTTTGGACAACCGTTCCAACAGCGATTTGATACGCAGATCGTCCGGCCCCACGTGGTTCATCGGAGAAATGACGCCGTGCAGCACATGGTATAAGCCGTTATATTCCCGAGTCCGTTCAAAAGCGACGATGTCCCGGGGATCGGCTACCACGCAGATGACGGAGGGGTCCCGTTTGGGATTTTGGCAGATGGCGCATGGGCCGCCATCGGTTAAGTTCTGACAAACGGGACAATAGGTAACAGTTTGTTTTGCGTCTAAAATCGCCTGCGCGAAAGAAGCCGCCTCGTTTTCCGGAAGGGAAAGGACAAAGAAAGCAAGCCGCTGAGCGGTTTTGCCGCCGATGCCCGGAAGGCGGGCGAACTGCTCCACCAGTCGTTCCAGGGCGGGGGGAAAATATTGCATCCAAGACACTCCTTGAAACCGCCGATCAGACGGCGGAAGCTGCGGTACGCCGGAAAAAGAAATTTCCGCGCGCAAAATACCCATGCTGCACCCATTCCGAAGGTGCGATGCTCCGGATCGAGAGAAACGATGGGAATAAAACCGCTTACGGTGCGCAGGCGCGTAATTCGGCAATCCGCTTTGGGATATCGTCCGCCCCGTAGACGGCGCTGCCTGCCACCAGAACGTTGGCGCCGTCCTCTGCCGCAAGTTTGCCGGTGGAGCAGTCGATCCCGCCGTCTACCTCCAGCTCGCACAGCGGGTTTTTGCTGTCAATCATTTTTCGCACCATACGGATTTTAGGGAGCTGGTCCATCATAAACGCCTGACCGCCGAAGCCGGGTTCCACCGTCATGACCAGGACCATATCCAAAAGTTCGATCCAGGGCAGAAGCGCCTCCGCCGAGGTCTTGGGTTTGATGGACAGAGAGGCCGACACTCCGGCGTTTTTGATGGCGGCCAGTGCCCGGGAGATTTCTTCCGGTTTGTCCGCTTCCACATGAATGGTCAGAATATCCGCTCCGGCCTTGGCAAAAGCTTCGATATACCGAACCGGCCGGTCGATCATCAGGTGGACGTCCAGGGGCAGATCGGTAATTTTGCGGATGGACTGGACAACGGGAATGCCAATAGAGATGTTGGGAACAAAGAAGCCGTCCATGACGTCTACATGGATATAGTCGGCGCTTTTGATCTGTTCAATGTCCCGCCCCAGATGGGCAAAATCGGCGGATAATATGGAAGGCGCAATTTTTATCATGATTTGATCTGTCCTTTTTCTGAAATTCCTTGTTTTTTACCATGATTGGAAGATCCCGGCGGCCCAGGGCAGGGAACCCGCATCGCTTTGGGCGCATAGGCTATAGCAAGCGGATGGAGGGGCCTCCAATCACCGGTGGCTCCGGCGGAGTAATCTTAAAGGGCTGCCCGTTTGTAAATCCGGTCCCGCCGGAGCCGTCCGCGGTGTTCCGCATGAAATATAGGCGGTGTGGGAGGCTAGTCTCCCGCACCGCCCTTGGTTTTTCTTTAATCGTAAAGGCATTTGGGAGCGTTCAGATGCACATCATATCCACAGTCTCTCAGCGCGTTTAAGATTTGGTTCTTGTGGTCATGGCCGAATGCTTCCAGGGTGACCCGAAGTTCCACTGCGCTCTGGCGGTTGATGCTGACAAATTGATTATGCTCCAACTTGATGATATTGCCGTTTTCCCGGGCCACGACTTCCGCCACCGAAAGCAGCTCGCCGGGCCGGTCGGGCAGCAGCACCGAAAAAGTGAACACCCGGCCGCGGTTGATAAGCCCGTGCTGCACCAAAGAAGAAATGGTGATGACATCCATGTTTCCGCCGGACAGGACAGGAACGATGTTCTTTCCTTTTACGTCCAGATGAGACAGTGCGGCAATGGACAGGAGTCCTGCGTTTTCCACCACCATCTTGTGCTTTTCCATCATATCCAAAAACGCATCCAGCAGTTCGTTATCGTCAATCACAATGATATCGTCCAGGTTTTCCTGGATATAAGGGAAAATAACATCGCCCGGCGTCTTGACGGCGACGCCGTCCGCAATGGTGTCCACCTTGTCCAGCGTGACAATGTGGCCGGCGTCCAGGGAAGCCTTCATGCAGGCGGCGCCCGCCGGTTCCACGCCGATTACCTTCACCTGCGGATTTAAAAGCTTGGCCAGCGTGGCAATTCCCGCCGCCAGGCCGCCGCCGCCGATGGGCACTAAAATGATATCCACATCGGGAAGATCCTGAAAAATCTCATAGGCAATAGTGCCCTGGCCAGTGGCCAGGGACAGGTCGTTGAACGGATGGATGTAGGTGAGTTCTTCTTCTTGGGAAAGTTCCGCGGCCAGTGCGGCGCTTTCGTCAAAACAAGAACCCTTTAAGATGACGTTCGCCCCATATGCCTTGGTGTTGTTTACCTTGACCAAAGGAGTGGTGGTAGGCATCACAATGGTGGCTTTAATACCCGCGGCTTTTGCTGCGTAGGCAACACCTTGCGCGTGGTTTCCGGCAGAGGCGGTGACCAGCCCCTGTTCCCGCTGCTCCGGCGTCAGCGTGCTGATCTTATAATAAGCGCCGCGAATTTTATATGCGCCGGTAACCTGCATGTTTTCGGGTTTAATGTATATCTTGTTTCCGGTTGCCTCGGAAAAGGAAGAGCTGTAAATCAGCGAAGTGTTTAAAATGACCCCGTTTAGCACCGCCCGGGCAGTTTTAAAGTCATCTAATGTCATCATGGGGAACCCTTCTTTCATTATATCACTGCACCTTAATAATATTAAAGAAATTTGCCGGCTCTGTCAATGTCAAAAAAATCGTTGAAACGAGCCAAATCTCTGTATCATTCGGATAATTCTTGACACATTATTTGCTCCGAAGTACAATAGCAGTGGAGCCGGACAGAAAATTTCACGCGTTAATTTCGCAAATGAGGTGAAACGATTTCACTGTCGTTGGCCGGGGGCAAGCTGTTCGGCCTTGTCTTTGAAACTATGCTCCGGCGGAGGGGACGGATATGGAGAAAAACCGTAAAAAAGTCAAAAAATCGGCGATGCCGGTTTATGTGATTGCCGCCATCTGGCTCGTCTCTCTTTTATTTCCCATCGGGCAGCTGATTTCTTTTCTGATTCGGGGCGTTGTGTTGTCCCTAATCGGTTTTTTCATTGCGAAGCTGATCTGGAGGGACCGGGAAATTGTGGAGCCGGAATCTCAGCCGGAAGAGGAGAAAAAGCAGCCCGGAAACCCGGGAATTGACGTGCTGATGGAGGAAGGCGACCGGGCCATTTCCGAGATGCGCAGACTGAACCGCAATATTGAGAATGAAGCGGTAAGCCGTCAGATTGATGAAATGGAGAAATTGACCATTAAGATCTTTGACCATATCATTGCAAACCCGGAGAAACTTCCACAGATCCGCAAATTTTTAGACTATTATCTTCCCACTACGCTGAAAATTTTGAATGCATACGACCGAATGGGGTCCCAGGGAGTCAGCGGAGAGAATATTGACGGTACCATGGGCAAAATAGAGCAGCTGATGGAAACGGTGACAGTTGCGTTCCGGCGGCAGCTGGACGCCCTTTTTGGCGACGAGGCCATGGATATCGCTTCGGACATCACCGTTTTGGAAAACATGATGGCCAGGGAAGGGCTGACCGGCGAGCCATTCCAGGCGGGCAGCTGAACGGACCGCCCTCCGCAGGCGGGAACAGCCGGAAAACGACGATGTGGAAAGGATGCTTATAATGACGGATCATGAGACCATGCCCGAATTAACCTTGACTCCAAATTTGAACGAGGACCCGGCGGAACTGGATGTGCTTCAAGGAGTGCGGGACGCTCCCGTGGCGGAAGGAGGGGAGAGCATGGTCTCCGTTCCCCAAGGCGGGCAGTCGATTGCCGGCGCCCCGCTGGATGAAAGTATGCTTTCTGGGGCGGAACGGCGCGCTGTGGACGATTTTGCCGAAAAGATTGATATTACCGATTCTAATATGGTGCTGCAGTATGGCGCCGCGGCGCAGAAAAACATCGTCACCTTTTCCGAGCGGGCGCTGGGCAGCGTGCGCACGAAGGATCTGGGCGAGGTAGGCGAGGCGCTGTCCGGTCTTGTGGTGGAACTGAAAGGGTTTGACGGGGAGGAAAAGAAGGGCCTTTTTGGAGCGCTGCGGAAAAAGCGCAGCCAGATTGCCGCCCTGAAATCCCGGTATGACACCACGGAGGCAAACGTAGAAAAAATCTCCAAGATTTTGGAGCAGCATCAGATCACGCTGATGAAAAATGTGGCCATGTTTGATAAAATGTATGAACTCAATGTCAAATATGCAAAAGAACTGACCATGTATATTATTGCGGGCAGAAAGAAACTGCGGAAGATCCGGCTGGAACAGCTGGAGGAGATGAAAAAGAAGGCGGCGGAAACGGGTACGCCGGAGGATGCGCAGGCATATAACGACATGACGGCTATGTACAACCGGTTTGAGAAAAAGCTGCACGATCTGGACCTGACCCGGATGATCTCTCTTCAAATGGGGCCGCAGACCAGGCTTTTGCAAAATAACGATGCCCTGATGATTGAAAAAATTCAGTCCAGTCTTGTGAATACCATCCCCCTCTGGAAAAGCCAGATGGTTCTGGCGCTGGGGCTGGAACAGTCCCGTCGGGCCGCTGCCGCACAGGCGGGTGTGGCCAATGTTACCAACGAGCTTTTGCGCAAAAACGCGGAAAAGCTGAAATTGGGCACCGTTGAGACGGCGCGGGAAGCGGAACGGAGCATTGTGGATATTGAAACGCTGAAGCACACCAACGAGCAGCTGATTTCCACGCTGGATGAAGTGATGCAGATCCAGCGGGACGGCGCACAGAAACGGCGGGACGCCGAGACAGAGCTGCGGCGCATTGAAGGAGAGCTCAAAGCCAAACTTTTGGAGCTGAGAGGATAAGGATATGCCTTTTTTGCCCCCAAATCTTGGCGGGGGTCGGAGGAAACCATATGAAACTACTGAAAAACCATACCTTTGCGGTGATCGTGACCGTGCTGGTGATCGCCCTGTCCTGCGCATATGCCGGGTATCAAAGTAATTGGCGGCTTTCCCCGCAGCGGGCGCCCGAAGCCCCGGCGTCTCCTCCGGCAACCGCGCTTCCCCCGGCGGAGGCCCCTGGGGTGACCCAGGGAAGCCTGTCCTATGTGCAGGATGGCGCAGGCGTTTTGAGCGATGGGACCCGCAGCAGGATCGAGGCGGGCAGCACAAAGCTCTATGAGGCCACCGGGGGGCAGATTGCGGTGGTTTCTGTTTCATCCTTAAATGGGCAGTATGCGGATGTTTATGCCAACGCGCTGTTTCATAAGCTGGGGGTTGGCGACGCCCGGAAAAACAACGGAATGCTGCTGCTTTTGGTACCGTCCGAGGGCAAGGCCTGGCTGGTGCAGGGCAGCGGGATCTCGAGCGTGTTTACAGATACGGTCGTCAATCAATATCTGGACCGGTATTTTTGGCCGGAATTTGACGCGGGACAGTATGATAAAGCGGTGCAAAATCTGTTTTCCCGGCTGATGGGCTGGTATTCTTCCTATTACGGAGTGAGCATCGCGGGCTACTACGGCACTTCGGACGGCAGCTTTTCTCAGCCCGCTTCTCCCGGCGGGGCGGCGGAAGCCAGGGGGGGAGTCGGTTTTTCGTTTGTTATTGGCGTACTGATCGTTTTATTTCT
>JAQVYO010000079.1 GCA_028708585.1 Oscillospiraceae bacterium | reverse complement strand
CTATGAAAAATGGGGTTTATCGCGTGATTTCCCTGCTGCTTGTCCTCGTGATTTTGTCGGGGCCTGCAAGCGCCGTGTCTTCCGGGCAAAAATACACGGATGTTTCCGGCCATTGGGCGGAAGAAACGTTGAGACAGGCTTTGCGGGACGGTATTATTGTGGGGTATGGGAACCGCGCCCAGCCGGATGGGCAGATTACGGCTGCCGAAGCCGTTACCATGCTTTGCCGGGTGTTTTCTAGCCAAACGGAGGCGGATCTATCCCATGTGGGCGGCCTAAAGAAAAATGACTGGTATTATACGTTCGCCGCCAAAGCGGTTTCCATGGGGGTGATCTCCCCGAATGACGGGAGACTGAATATGACGGAAACCCTGACAAGGAGCAAAGCGTTTACACTGCTGGCGGAAGCGTTTCAAATCATTCCCGCCCGGCCGGATTTTTCCGCGCTTTCCCGTTATTCAGACGGTGATCAATTATGTGGGAAGGATCGAAGCGCCCTGGCTGCGCTGACGTCGGCGGGACTGGTCAAAGGGCACGGGGGCAGCCTGCACCTTTATGATTCTGTGACAAGGGCCGAATTTTTAAGCGTGATGTATCGTATCATATCCGGTTTTGAGGATGCATCCAAGGCGGCCAGCGCTTCTGGTTTGGGCGGCGTTCTCCTAAACGGAGACTGGTCTGCCAGCGATATGAAATTTGCAGGGAACGTCTACTGTAACGGCCGGGCTTCTCATCTTTCACTTGAAAATGTAAGCGTTCCGGTTCTTGTGCTGCGAAGCGATACGCTTGCGTCGTTTTCGGCGGAAGGGTGCTCCATAGACCGGCTTGTACTTGCCGCCCGGGGCGGGGACATCACTGTTTGGCCGCAAGGAACTTCCAAAATTCAGACGGCGGTAGCGGGGACGGGCGGCGGATGCATTACGTTCGTCGGGAACATCTCCAATGTGGAAGTTACCGGTGATGGGCGCGTGGTGGAGGTTTCAAGCTCCATGGACAGCATATGTATCAGCGGCAGCAACAACAAAGTGACCATTGCGGAAGGGGCGTCGGCGCGCTCGGTGCGGCTGCTCTCTTCCGGAAGCGGCAATCAAGTAACTGTCAACGGAACGGTGGCTTCCCAGGAAATTTCCGGCGGGAACGCATCAGTGGGCGGAACAGGTGCCGTGGATACTTTGGTCAACAATACCACCGGAAGCGCGGTTACGGTTCAGACGGCCCATGTTGCCGAAAATAAAAGCTATGGGCTGGAAGGCGCAAAGCTAAACCTGAAAGTACCCGGTACACTGCCGGCGGGAAAGACGCTGGAAGCCAGCGTTTCCATCACCGGACGGGAAGATGGAAAAGTGTGCAGGGGCGCCTGGTATTTGGACGATAGATTTGTTTCCGCTTCCAATGTGACATTAAAAGCGGGGGCGTCGGCGTCCTTCCAATATCAGTTCCAGTATAGCCGTTCCCTTTCAAAGTCCGCAAAGTTGTCCTTTGTTTTAAGCTGCCGGAATGAAGACGGAAGCTGCATGGAAGCCGCTGCGCAACAATCGATCACTTTGGAAAATTACAGCGAAGACTATTATAGGCGGCAGGAGATGAACCTGGTTTTGTCCAAAGTCAAAACCGGTTACCGGGGAGATTATACCTTGGCCTGGGCAAAGACACATGATTATTCGGTTTCAGACAAAGAACTGTGGGTGGACGCTCGGAAATACAGCAGTAAAACCGATTACTTGATTTGGGTTAATATCGCATATCAGCGCGTCAATGTGTTTTTGGGCGCCGCAGGAAAATGGAAACTCATCAAAACGTTTCTTGTGGGAACGGGGGCAAAGGGGACCGATACGCCGGTGGGAACCTATGATATTATCGGCAGGCTGCCTCGTGGCTGGTCCAACTCGGTTTACACTGTGAGGCCTGTCCTCAATTTTAAAGATCCTTCTTACGGGTTCCATTCCAGAATTTATTATCCCGGTACTACCGTCATTCAGGATGCCAGAATTGGATTTCCATGCAGCCATGGGTGTATCCGCATGTATACGCCGGATATTAATTGGATGTATCAGTACATACCGCTTCGCACAACGGTGGTTGTATATTGATTTTTATGGCGCCATTTGCCAAAATTTAAGGTGCATTTATATTTTCAGGGAAAACCAAGGACCGCGGTAGTTTTGCCGCGGTCCTTTTGAATGCCTCCATGCTGCTGAGAAAAGGTGGCGAAAGCCATCAATATTTAGCGCTGGAGACCATTGCAGAACTGGTAAAGGAAAACCCCGATGCCCCGCCTGTATTTGCCTTTCCCGCTCCCAGCGGCGTTTGGCTCATTTGGCCCAATGGTGTGCAAAGACGCCGGCAATTGGCAACCCACAACTCTTTCCAAAAGTATGGGTTGTCAATTTGGAATAAAACTGGTATAATATAAAAGTAACAAAAACTGGTTTTGAGTGAGAAACGTTTGATAGCGCCGATTTGCGCCGCGAATATTTTGCAGCCGCAAAATTGTGAATTTATTTTCAAGGGGGGAAATTATGCCGGATTTAGACGAAAAAATTGTCGTAAAAAATCTGATTAAGATATTTGACCATCATCCACAGAAAGCCATGAAACTATTGGCGGAAGGGAAAGGAAAAGACGAAATTTTAGAGGAGACCGGGCAGACGGTCGGGGTAAACGATGTCAGCTTTACCGTGAGGCAAGGTGAAATATTTGTGGTGATGGGCCTTTCCGGAAGTGGAAAATCAACCATTTTGCGTTGCCTCAACCGATTGATTGAGCCGACTTCCGGGACGGTCTTAATTGATGGAATCGATATCACGAAATTAGGGGCCAAAGAACTCAGAAAAATCCGCCAGGATAAAACAGCCATGGTTTTTCAGCAATTTGCTTTACTGCCGCATCGCTCGGTTCTTCAAAACACGGGTTATGGATTAGAAGTGAAGAAAATCGGGAAGCAGGAGCGAGAGGAAAAGGCAAGCCGGATGCTGGATCTAGTTGGGCTGAAAGGCTGGGAAAACAAATATCCATCTCAATTGAGCGGGGGAATGAAACAGCGTGTGGGCCTTGCGAGAGCGCTTGCCAACGATGCGGATATTCTTTTGATGGACGAGGCGTTCAGCGCGCTGGATCCTTTGATTCGAGAAGAGATGCAAGATGAGCTTCTGAGTCTTCAGCAGAGAATGAACAAAACCATCGTATTTATTACTCACGACTTAAATGAGGCGCTGAAACTGGGAGACCGGATTGCCTTTCTGCGGGACGGAGCTTTGGTTCAAATTGGAACACCGGAAGAGATTACGACAAACCCGGTGGATGATTATGTGGCTAAATTTGTCAGAGGGGTGGACCGGAGCAGAATTTTAACGACCAGCGATGTGATGAAAAAAGCGCAGCCGCTGATTACGCTGCGGGACGGTCCCAACGTTGCCCTTCGCACCATGAAGGAGCAAGGACTCTCGAGTTTGTTTGTGGTGGATAAGGAGAAGAAATATCAAGGGCTGATTACGGTGGATAAAGCTGTGGAAGCCAGGAATGCCGGAGTGACCAGCCTCCATCATGTGGAATTGGAGCAAGGGCCTGTGGTTAGGGAAAATGTCCCCATTCAGGATACTTTGGGTGTGATTGCGGAAAGCAAGCTGCCTATGGCGGTTGTGGATGAGGACCATAAGCTGCTTGGAATTATTGTGCGCGGTTCTGTTCTTGCCGCGTTGGCATCTGAAAATGGGGGGATTGGACATGCCTAAAATTCCTTTGGGAATGTGGATCGACCAGGGAGTGAAATGGCTGCAGATTCACTGCGGAAGCGGTCTTGACGCGTTTTCCAGTGCATTCAACAACGGGATCGGCCAGTTTAAAGACGTCCTGTTATTTATTCCTTGGTGGGTAATTATATTGGTGTTTGCCGTCATTGCCTGGCGGGCGCGTAGCTGGAAGCTGTCCTTGGGAACGATAATCGGCTTGCTGTTTATCTATAATCTCGGATTATGGCCCTCGTTTATCGACACCTTGATTTTGGTGATCCTATCCGCCCTGGTTTCTATTCTGATCGGTTTGCCGCTGGGAGTTCTTGCCGGCAGAAGCAGTCGGTTTCATGTGGTGATTTCGCCCATCCTGGACTTTATGCAAACCATGCCTTCCTTTGTTTATCTGATTCCCGCGCTGCTGTTTTTCGGAATCGGGAAAGTACCGGCGGTATTTGCGACCGTTATTTTTGCCATGCCGCCGGTCATCCGGCTTGCGGATTTGGGAATTCGTCAGGTACCGGTTGATCTTGTGGAGGTGGGAGAAGCGTTTGGCTCTTCCCCGGGCGAGCTTTTGTGGAAAATTCAGCTTCCGGTGGCGATGCCCACGATTTTGGCGGGAATCAACCAGACCATGATGCTTTCTTTATCTATGGTCGTGATTGCGGCCATGATCGGAGCAGGCGGATTGGGCGCAGGCGTACTGGAGGCGATTGGACAGCTGAAGATCGGAATGGGCTTTGAATATGGAGTTGCCGTGGTGATTATGGCGATTATTTTGGATCGAATGACCCAGGGGATCGGACGTTCGTTTAAAACGGAAGATAAAAAATGAGATTGAAGGAGGAACGAAGCGAATGAAGTGGACAAAACGGCTGAAAAAATGTATGATTTTCGTGTTAAGCCTCGTGTTGGTGCTGGGCGTGGCCGCTGGGTGCGCTAGTACCAATCAAGCGACGGGAACGGGAAGCGCTTCCGCCGGAGGGAAAGGAACCGTAAAAATTGGCTATGTAAACTGGGCAGAATGTATTGCGGTTACGAACCTTTGGAAAGTGATCCTTGAAGATCAAGGCTATCAGGTTGAGCTGTCCCAGTTGGATACTGCGCCTTTGTTTGTGGGATTGAGCAAAGGAAATATTGATGTATTTATGGACTCTTGGCTGCCTATTACCCACAAGGTATATTGGGAAGAGTATCAAAACAGCCTAGAAGACTACGGCGTATGGTATGAAGGTTCAGCGAAACTCGGCATTGTCGTTCCGAAATACGTTACCATTGATTCCATTACGCAGCTGAAAGATCAAAAGGATAAATTTAATGGGAAGATTATTGGCATTGATCCCGGCGCCGGAATTATGAAATCGGCCACCAAAGCCAACGAGTCCTATAATCTTGGATTTGAGTTGGTACAAAGCAGCGAGTCGGCTATGCTGGCCACGTTGGAAACGGCATATAACAAAAATGAATGGATTGCAATCACCGGATGGAGTCCCCACTGGATATTTGCCAAATATGACCTCAAATATCTGGAGGATCCCCAAAAGGCATTTGGCGAAGCGGAACAGCTTCACACGCTGGCCAATAAAAATTTCAGCGAAAAACAGCCAAAGGTTGCAGCTATGCTGAAGAAGTTTAAAATGACGGATGCGCAGGTCGGCACTCTGGAAGGTCTCATCAATGATGGAATGGAGCCAGAAGCAGCGGCAAAACAATGGATGCAGGACAATAAGGACATTGTAAACAGCTGGATCAGCTAAGCAGGCCGTCTATAAACGGCATGGCGCTATGGCACCATCGGTTCTTCATATAAAACCGAAAAGCGCGCGGCTCATTGGATGGAAGCCAATGGGCCGCGCGCTTTTTCCTGCTGATATGCTGGCATGATGGATTCTGATTTGGTATGCGTTTTTGATGGCAAACAAAATATGCTGGTAAATGGGCAAAGCCGAAATCTTAGCGCTAAAAAACAGGAAGCGGAAAAGCACCCGATTTGCCGCCCGGATGTCAGCGGGATAAAACGAAATTTGATTGATTTTTATAGAAAAATGAAATATACTGCTGTTATGAAGCATTGTGTTTGCTTCTCATACATCACACAGAAAGAGCTTTTCCCAATCAAAATAGAAACGGAGGATAAAAGATATGCCGGCTTTTGCAAATCCATTCCAAGGGAATGTAGATCGCAAGATGACCAAGGAAGAATTGATGCAGGCGATCCGCCTAGATATTGCAGGGGAACTGGAAGCCATTTACCTGTATGATTCCCATGTGCAGGCAACGGATAATGAAATGGCGAAAAGGGTCATTGGGGATATCCGTGACGAAGAAAAAGCGCATATTGGGGAGCTGATGACGTTGCTCAGAACGCTTGACCCAAAAGAGGCCGAGCTGTTTGCGGATGGCGAAGAAGAGGTCCGTGAAATGCTGGGCGATCGTTGATGCCAAAAGCGGCACTTAACGGTGTTTTTGGCGGCTACCCTGGGGGTATCATATGGAATTTGATTACATGGAAACTGGGGGTGCCTTTCAGCTCAACCACTGCACTTGCGGGTGGAATCCCGCTTTGCCCTGCTTTCCGATTTTGATCCGAATCTGTTTCTTTAATAGCTGGCAATTTAATAAAAGCGCCCATCTGAATGGCTGAAACCTTTCAAATGGGCGCTGATTTATGGTTATTCTACTGTGATAACAGAGGCGGGACAGTTATCCCGCGCTTCCGCGGCGGCGTCTTCCGCAGATTCAGGAACAGGGTCCGCACAAACCTCTGCGCGCCCGTCATCAGCCATTTGGAACACCTCCGGGCAGGTTGATGCGCACAGTCCGCAGGAAATACAGATTTCCCTGTCGATCGTCGCTTTCATATGCTGATATTCCTTTCTTAATCAGACATTCATAAACAGTTTGATGTCGTCGTCAACTGTTCCGACACCTGCGATTCCGAATTTTTCAATCAGCACCTTGGCCACATTGGGGGACAGGAAGCCCGGCAGCGTGGGACCGAGGTGGATGTTCTTCACGCCCAGGTACAACAGTGCCAAGAGAACAATGACGGCCTTCTGTTCGTACCAAGCGATATTGAAGGCAATCGGCAGCTTGTTGATATCATCGAGTCCGAACACTTCTTTAAGCTTTAGGGCAATGACCGCCAGAGAATAGGAGTCGTTGCACTGTCCGGCGTCCAGAACTCTTGGAATGCCGCCGATATCGCCCAAATTCAGTTTGTTATAGCGATACTTCGCGCAGCCCGCCGTAAGAATCACCGTGTCCTTCGGAAGCTTTTCGGCAAATTCGGTGTAATATTCTCTGGACTTCATGCGTCCATCACAGCCGGCCATGACGAAGAATTTTTAG
>JAQVYO010000078.1 GCA_028708585.1 Oscillospiraceae bacterium | reverse complement strand
CTGCGTGTCGCAAGGTCTTGTTTCGCCGCCGCTTGGTCCAAAATCGGAACCCGTTCTCCGCTCAGAAAAAAAAGTTCCCTTTTAGGGAAAACGGCGGTGTTTTCTTTCCCCGGGTCCGCCAGAGACCCCCTTCCCGGAACGGCATATTCCGTCAGAACGCCGTCCTTTCCCGTCCGTCTGGGAAGGCTGGGAAAAGAGGGCGTAAAGATACCGGCTTCAAGCGCCGCGCGCAATCCGTCATATCGTCGTAAAGTGTTTCGTATCGTCGCCATTTTTGCTCCTTTCCTAAAAAAGCACCTACCAAAAAACGGTAGGCACTCCAGTTTGCCGGTCAGCTTTCCTCTTTCGCCGCCTGCGAAAGAACCGGGGGCCGTCAGCGCTGTTTCATCTTATGGGCGCTGGTTTCCAATGCCGCCTTTTCCGAAAAATCTGCACCATTTTAACCGCCTTGGAAGCGGAGCCAATCGCTTGAAACGAAGCAAAATCAATTTTGCCTTCTTTGCGGTATATAATCATGAAATAAGGCAGATCGCTCTTCTTTTTCGCAGTTTGGCGTAAAGCGCCCTTTTCTTTTAGACGGAAATCTTTCTTTCCCGGCTGCTTCCCATTCTGTTTTTGAACAAATTCCTGCATTTCTTCCCATGGCTGCACAACAATGTCCAAAACGTCGTCCCAAACGAGAGAAATCGTCTGGCCTTCCCCGTGGATAGCAATCCGGTCTTCCAAAAAATAAATTGTGATGGCGGCCCGTTCCGCAAACGGCATGCCGGAAAGATGGTGGAAAACCGCCTTGCCAATATAATTGGCCGGCTCTTTCTCCCGGGGTGGATCCGCTCGTTTCCCCGTAACGCAAATCATCACCAGCATACCAATCAAAAGGCCATATGTAGCAACAACAAATAAAATAATTAATGTCCAACTCATAGCGTACACAGGCCTTTCTTTTCATTTTTTTTATTATATCCAAGACATCAGTAATTTTCAAGAAAATTCCAAATCTTTTTGGCCTACATTTTTCGTTTTTCCCGTTTCATCCGCAAATCGATGGACGCAAAAATAAACGCACGCTCCCGGCGCGGCAGGTGGAGCAGCGCGCCGGGAGTCATTCCCAATTGGTGGAGGGCGTAGTGAGCATAATTGGCCTCGCCGTCGCCCTCCTCGATTAGTTTTTTGCTTCGTCCACCAATTCAGACATATCTTTGTCGTATCCGTTAATTTCCTGCACTTTCTCCAACAGGGCGGCATATTCTCCCGCGGTCAGCATTTTTTTCACCAACGTGTCGGCGCCCATCGCTCCGTAACTGTCCTGTAGCGCCGCATCGTTTAAATCCGGATAGACCACGCAGGCCACCACCAATTTGCCAGTATAAAGCGCAAAATCCGTCTTTTCCATTTCCATCCGCTTGTTTTTGACGATACGGGTACAGCTTTTGCGCAGCAACTCGTTTTCCGCCTCGGAAAGGGCCTTCAGCTCCCATGGGACAGGGACCCCGTCCCCGTTTTGAAACCGTTCGGAAACGGGAACCTTGACGTTCTCCACTTTCAAAGCATTGTCTGCCAAAAAGGCGCTTAAACTACTCATTGAAATCGCTCACCTCCGTCATTGATGGGACAGCGACGGCGTTCCGAAGCTGTCCAAAATATCCGCGTCCTCAAAAGTAAAATCCACATCCTCATCCAAAAACTCGGAATCCACATCCAGCTTGGCCATCATCACGCTGTCCAAATTGACATCCCGAAGAAGCACCGTCTGCGCCCCAATAGAGCTGGCCGGATCTTCGTTGACGATCTGGACGTCAAAATATGTATCCACTCCATCTTTAATATATCCCAGCATCATCTTTCGGAAGCGCGACGTAACATAGTAGATATTGGCGCTTCCAGAGCCTTTCCACCCGTTTGCCTTGTGCTGAGTACCGCGTTTTCCCAGGGTTTTGCCCTGAGTTTTTTCCTTTTCCACTTTGGCTTCGATGTTGCGCAGGTAAAACATTTCCTCCCGCAGGCCGCCAATGATGGCGTAAGCGCGGCCTTCCGCGCCGTTTACGGCGTCGTCCAATCGCATAAAACTCATGGCTTATTCCTCCCCCACCATGACGGTGGCGTAAATCTTCTCCACGCTGTCCACCGGCTGCAGCGCAATGGTCAGCGTCATTTCATCAATGGAGGCGCCCGCGGAAACCGAAATGTCGTTTTGCACGTCGAAATTTTGCAGCGCGCCTGCATTCTGATAGGCGGAAGCCAGCTTGATGGCATAGGCCCGAACAGTGTTGCGCCCGTCCAAATCATTGCCGATTTTTCCAATGTAATGCAAAGAACAGGCTCGCTTTAGCTCGTTGCAAAACCCGTCCAAGGTCCGAATTACTCGGTTTTTGGAAAGAGAAGCGCTTTTGCTTTCGCCATAGGTAACGAGCGTATTAATATCCTGTTCCACCACAACGCGGCCGTAGCTGTCGGCAAACAGAAGCTGTCCGGCTTTCAGCGCATCCTCGATTTCCGTGTTGGTGTAAACGGTATCAACCGATACCGCGCCGTCGTATTCGGTATACGTCAGGGATTTCGCGGCCTCCGCACCCGCTTCCGCGCCGCCCACCCAGGCCACGGCTTTCACTTTGTCGATGATCGTCCCATCGGAAAGCACCACGCCGTTTTGAACGGAAATAATTCCCTCATAATTTGCGCCAGCATAATCCGGTAGCACCATCTGAATCTTTTTTCCTTCCGTTTCCCGCATGTTCCGGGCAAAAGCGGCGCACAGAGCTTTCACGGCGCCGTCGTCTGTCGGAACGGCCATCACGTCGAAGTCTATCCCCGCCGCCACCGCCAAATAAGCGGCATAATCCGCGGCGGCGGCCATCCCGTCGGTCCCCCCTGTTAAGGAGACCCCCGCCGTGACGGCGGGGGTTCCCGTTCCGGAAAAAGAAACAAAATCGTTGCCCTTCAGCTCTTCCAGAGCGGAAATTTCCTGGACGTCCGTTTCCATGCCGTCCACATAGGTCACGACGTTAAATTTGCCTTCCTCGTCCGGATCCGCCGCAATGGCGACAGAAATGTCGTTGCCCCGGACGCCGGCATACCGCGCGGTGGCGATCAGCCCGTCCGCCGTAACGGACGCCTTGATTCCTCCTCCGTTCACCCGGTATAAAAGAACGGTTTTAGCATGTTTGAGCGCTTCCCGGAGCAGCAAAATGCTCTCCGCGTCATACCCCAGTAAGGAAAAAACATTCTCCCCGGCGTTGATCTGAAACAGCGTTTGCCCCGCGCCCCAGGAAAGCGCAAGCGGCATGGTCAGTGTGCCGCGCACGCCTGTGGACGAGGAAACGGCCTGCTTCGCCGCCGCATTGATGTAAATTCCCGGTCTGGCCTTGTTCTGAGCGGTCCAGGTTCCTCCTGCCAATGAAACCACTTCCTTTTCATAAAATTTTCAATTACCGCAGCCGCGGCTTCCAGCCGCCGCTCATCTCCCATTGAGAACCTCCGTGTCAATTTTGGAAACCAGGGCCGCAGCCGGCTTCTCTTTCCGTGTAAACCAGCAGACCGAAAAGGAAACGTGGAGCACATCGTCCTCAATTTCATACATCGCCTCCGCGGGCCGCAGAACGCCGCTGTCCGTTTCCACCTCTTCAAACAATTCCAAAAGCTCGTCGCCCATGGCATACATGTCCTCATTCTGTTTTTCTCCGGCGGCGGGAAAATACTGGATGTCAAATTCCGCGCTTTTTCTCCGCCGCTGGCCCAATTCCCGCTTTCCTCCTGCGGTTTTGAGAAACACAAAGAAGGAGGGTCTTGAAAAGCCCTGTTCCACCCGTTCTGCATAGACGGGCAGATTGTCAAATGCCTTCCTCAGCGTCTTAATGATTCCCTTTTTGATGAGAAAAACTGTCATACAAAGTCCTTTCCTATGTGCGGTCCAGCCGCCGGATTTTTACCTCCGTATGGGTCTTGTAGACGTTTGGGTCTCCTGCCTGCTGGAAGCTTAAAACCGATCCGCCTTGTGTAACCGTCACGGCGCACCCCGCCGTTATCCTGGCGTCCGGCGGCAAAAACAAAATGGCGTCATAAGAAAGCTGCTCTCCGCTTAAAAGCCGTTCCGCCGACCGCCAGTATAAAGCCGCGGTTCTGGATAGGCGGCATGGCCCGGCATACAGAATCCGCTTCGTCTGTTCGGTTTCTCCTGTCTGGAGGTTCACCGCGTCCGTATATCCGTAAACTACGCAGGTTCCTTCATATAGCTTTTCAAAAGCGGCTTTTGCCGCCTTTTGGGCGTCTTTTGCCCGAAACATGGCTACCACCCCGCCTTCCGGTACCGGTTGAGCAAGGCCGCGTAGTCTTTCAGAAATGCCATTCCCGGGTTATCGGAGGCGGCTCCTCCGAAGGAGACGGCGGCGTCTCCTTCGGTAATGGACTTGACCGGCCCCACCGCCGCTTCGCCGCCCGGATTTTCCGCCCGGTAAAAATCCATGGCCATGGCCAAAGCCGCGTTGTCCAGCTCCGCCGGTACCGCATCCAGTCTGCAGTAAGCTTTGATGTATTCCTCCGCCCGGTCCAGGGCAAATTGCGCGGCAAAAGTCCGCTCGTCTCCATAAGTCAGCCCCAGGAGCAATGACAGCCGTTCCGTCCGCGTCATGCTATCCCACCAGCTTAACCGCCAGGCGGGGATCCAGCGTTTTAATGCCATAGAGGATGTCCAGGGAAATGGTGTCCTTTTTTGTAGCGCTGTCGTATTGATAAACTACCCGGACCCCAAGCCCATGATCGCTGATAATGGCGGCGTTGGCCGCGCCCAGAGGCAGTGCCAGAGGCCGGGTCACCAGAGCGATTGCGTTGCGGTGGAAAGCAAGGCTGTGGGTGGCGCGCACCACATAAACGTCCGCCGCCGCGTAATCTGCAAGCAGCGGCATGTCAATGGCGGCGGATGCCATCGCGCCGGACACGCCGGTTCCATCCTCCGTAAAGCGGTAAAGCCGCCCGTCCAGAATAAATCCGTCCCCCGTTTTCACGGTGGCCGCAGCGCCGCTTAACGACGAAAGGGCAACCGTTCTCGCCCCCTTGGTCCCGGTCACTTTGTAACTTGCGGCGGTTCCGGCAGCCGCGGCCAGAGTGTCCGGCGCGTTCTGATCCATATAAGTATCCAGAGAATACACACGGCCCAGCTCCGCGTTGCGCAGCGTCTCACCGTCTCCGGCATAGGCCACCTTAGAGAGGTTGTCGGTCAGAGCATAGCGGTATTTGTGGGTAGGGTGCAGAACCAGCCGCCGCATGTCCAAAGGCGCTTTATTGAGATCCAACGTCTTGCTGAGAGCGGCAATGTCCTCCAAATTGGAAGGGGAAGTCGTGGCGGATACCGAAGAGGAGATATTTGCCACCTCGTTGAGCAGATCCTGATCGATGGCCTGCGCCTGGGCCCGCATGGCGGGGGCAATCAGCTGCTCGGAAAAATCCGTAATATCCAAAGTCAGTTCTTTGGATGTAACGGCAAAGGAAACATCCCGGTGGCGGTCCAGCTTCACCGCAACGGAATCTTCGGATGCATCCTGCATAATGATGGAATCGGTAAAATCATGAGCTACAAAGGTAGCGGGCTTTCGCACCGTCACCATGTCGCCCACCTGGGCAAACTCTCCCGAGAAATCCCGGTGCACCAGGTTTGCCATAACTAAATTGTTTTTGAGTACCAAAAGCGCTTCCCGCGCAATAATCTGAGGGGTCAGTAGCGTGTTTCCCATTTTTGTTCTCCCATCTTAAAATTTCGTTTTCCGGCCCAAAAGGGCCTTAGAGATGCGCTGCTAAAGCTGCCGTTCCCGCCATGCCTTGTATTCGGACATGGACATTTGGGAAGGGTCGTCCTCTCCGGGGAAGAAACCGCCGCTTCCGGCGGCGCCCGTTCCCTCGATGGATACGGTCTCCGTTTCAAACAGATAAGGGGCGGATGCTCTGACCTCGGCAAGATCCAATCCCTGAATCTCTCCGTTTTCTCCCAAAGACAGCGCCTCCAAATCAATCAGCGCTTTGATGGCCTTGGGATTTCTGCCCCGCTCCTGCAAAATGGCGGTGTCCAAAGCGGCGTCCAGCCTGGTCTGGGAAATCTGCCGGGTCAGCGCGGCGGTCTCCGCCTGATATGTTTCCCGCAGGTCGGAAAGCTGCCTACGCAGCGCGGTTCCTTTTTCCGCTTCCGTTTTAAAAGCTTCCAGCTCCTTTTCCATGCCGCCCAGCCGCTCCTGCAAAGCGGCGGCTTTTTCAGTCTCTTCGCCGAGCCTTGCCCGGGGGACAAAAGACTTCATTTCCTCGGTATAAAGCGAAAGGGCCTTGTCTGCCGCCTCCTGGGAAAGCCCCAGGTTTATCAGCTGTTCTCTTGTCATCCTTGCTCTCCTTTTGCGCCTTCGTTTTTGTTTCGCGGTCTCGTTCCGCGCTGGGCGCTCCCGCCGTGTCGCCGCGGGATAGGCGGATTTCGGGCGGTTTTACGCCGTGCCCGGGGCTGAAAAAAAGCCGGAGAGCGGCCGTCCCGGCAGAAAATCTCCCGGAAGCGGGCCGCCTATTCCTTCTTTTGTTTCCGAAGTTCTTTCATCGCCTGGTTCACATCGTCCACAAATGGATGCCTGGCCAAAAGCAGCGGGTCGGGCAGCAGGCCTTTGGATAAATTGATGATTTGGACGGTCTCCAGATCGTTTGTAATCATGCTTTTGTTGACGTCAAACCGCACCAGGGCGGGGTCAAACCGGAGTCCATATCTGCGGCGGAAATCTTCGGCCAGAAACCAGAAGAATTCCTTCATGGCGAGGCGCAGCTTGACAATCATCCGATCCGCTTTCATGTCGAGCTGGGTATAGCGGAACTTCAGCGCAACCCCGGAAGGGGCGGTGCCAAAGGTCTCGTCATCGGTGTCCACCGCCATTCCCAGATGGTAAATATCCCGCCGCAGCATTTTGAGCCATAAAAGGCGCTCCGAGACGTTCAGGGTCACCTGCTGCGCCTGGATCTTCCCCTGAGGGTCGGAAACTGAAACCGCCTTGTTGATTTTCAGCTTCTGGGCGATGGATCCCGCGGTCTCTCCGCCGTACCCCGAAATCATCCAGTAAAGCTCCACCAGATCAAT
>JAQVYO010000077.1 GCA_028708585.1 Oscillospiraceae bacterium | reverse complement strand
CGGTTAACTCCGCAAAATAAGAAGCCAAGGCCAGAAGTTCCAGGTCGGACTTGACACCCCAGAACTGCCGGATGGAATTGGCTTCGTCAAGCGTATAATAATCCCGATAGGAGAAAAGCGTCATGTCGGAATAAACCAAAAGCTGCGCCGCCGCGTCCAGATGGTTTCCCCTTTTCCCCAGTCCACGCGCCCGCACGGTCAGTTTCCCGTGATCCGGCGTGAGGACAGTAAGCAGCTTGTCCCTGTCTTTGTACGCGATTTCTCGCAGGACAAGCCCACGGGTGTTGAAATGCATAGACTCACCTTATTATGTACGGAGGATGTTTCCATCCTCCAAATTTATCAAAAAGAGTTTGCGGGCTTGCAGGGGCCAAAGGGAAGCCTTCCCTTTAGGCGGTTGGCTCCAGCCGGCTGGCGGTCTCAACGCGTTTTCGCTCCTTGAAGAGGATATAAAGCTCAGGCATACCGGTTTGCAGAAAAAATTTCCAAATGAACTGCGACTGCATGGGCGGAACCTCCTAAAAAAGATTGTAGGATTAGGGTTTAACGCGGGCCCATAAATATCCCCGGTAATTTTTCGCTGTCTCAATTCAAAAGCTAATCTAGTTCAAAACCGAAATTGCGCATCCAAGTCTGATTGTCCCGCCAGTTTTCCTTTAATTTTACCCAGGTTTCCATGTAGACCTTCGTTCCCATAAACGCTTCAATATCCCGGCGGGCGAGACCGGCAATTTTTTTCAGCATGGAGCCTTGCTTGCCGATGATAATCCCTTTATGACTTGCTTTCTCACAGTAAATGGTTACGTCCAGATCAACAATCCCGTTCTCCCGCTCGGTAAAACGGGTGATTTCCACCGCCGTGCCGTGAGGTACTTCCCGATCCAAACAGGAAAGCAGCTTTTCACGGACAATTTCAGCAATGATCTGTTTTTCCGGCTGATCGCTGGCCATACCATCCGGAAACAACTGAGGCCCCGGTTTGGAGTATTTTTCAAGTTCCGTGAAAAGAGTCTCAATACCGTCGCCGGTTTTGGCGGAAATAGGAAAAACGGCCTCAAATTTATGGGCGTTTTGATACTGGGCGATGACCTCTAAAATCGTTTCTTTCTTCACAGTGTCAATTTTGTTGATGACCAGGAGGGAGGGCATGTTCAGCTGGCTGAGCTGCTCCATCAAAATCTGCTCCGGCACCCCAACGCGCGCAACTGGTTCCACCAAAAGCAGAACGGCGTCCACGTCGGCCACGCTTTCCCGGGTGACTCTTACCATATAATCCCCTAAAAGAGTGCGGGGCTTGTGAAGGCCCGGTGTATCCAGAAAGACAAATTGCGTTTCGTTTCGGTTTAAAACCGCACAGATGCGGTTTCGGGTGGTCTGGGGCTTTTGCGAGATGATTGCCACCTTTTCTCCCACCAGCGTATTGGTAAGAGTGGATTTGCCCACGTTGGGGCGGCCCGCAATGGTAATCATAGCTGTTTTTTGAATTGTCATTTTTCTGTTCTTCCTTTGATCCATAATAAAGCAAGCGGGAGGGTAAGCGCAAGAGCCGCGGCAAGAAATGGGCGGGCGGCCAAGAGAGAGGCGATATGGGACCAAACCGCTTTGCGGCCGAAGATACAGACGGCCACTCCCGCCGAAGCCAGGGCGGTAAACAGAACGCCAGCGGCGGCCACATCTTTTGCCGCGCAGATTTTATTGTTTCGCTCTTCGGTAATCGCGTTGCATGCTTCTTCCAGCGCGGTATTGATTAGCTCGGCGGCGGGCACCATGCCGAAACAGAGAACGAGGATGGCCCAGTCCTGCCGGCTGAGACCGGAAAGCAGTCCGGCTATGGTCACATAAAAGATTGCGGTCAAATGGATACGCATATTGCGTTCCCGCCGGACCGCCAGGAAAAAACCTCTGCCCGCCCAGAGGAAACTGTTTGTCAAATGTTTGAGCCATGCCATACAATCACTCCGATGGAATTCGCAAGCCGGATTTCCGGCAAAATTCGTTCCATTTTTATTGCCTGTGGTAAAATAAAACATAGCGCTGGAGGCTTGTACCAATTTACAGGGGCCGCTGAAGGCCCAATTCCTGCAAAATAACTTCCTCGCGCGCCCGCATCCGGCGCTGCTCCGGTCCATCGTCCATGTGATCATAGCCCAAAAGGTGCAGCATGGAATGAACGGTGAGAAAGCCGATTTCCCGATGAAAGGAATGGCCGTATTCCCGCGCCTGCCGGGCCGCCCGCTCCAGGGAAAGCACCATGTCGCCCAGAGGCATAAGGCCTGTTGCCGGCTCGATGTCCTCGGGCCTTGCCACAAATGCGCCTGGAAGAAGGGAAAATGCGGGAAAGGAAAGTACGTCGGTGGGCCTGTCTACGCCGCGCTGCGCAAGGTTGAGTTTGTGGATTTCGGCATCACCGGTAATCAGGACGTCCACTTCGCAGGGAACTGAAACGCTTTCTGCTTTCAGCGCGCCGCGTATGGCCGTTCGGATCAGACGGGCGATTTGAGGGGCGCAGGGCGCCGGCGTTTCAAACCGGATGAAAATATGATGGTTCATTATGCCCTCCAATTACCGCCTGTTTGTTTTCCGATGCTCATACTCGTCATAGGCTTTGATGATCCGCTGTACCAGCACATGACGTACCACATCGCTCTCCGTCAGCATGCATAAGGCGATGCCTTCCACGTTCTTCAGCACCCGCATTGCTTCCTTCAGACCGCTGACTTTGTCGGAGGGGAGATCGATTTGAGTGATGTCCCCGGTGATAACTACCTTGGAACCAAACCCGATTCTGGTTAAAAACATTTTCATTTGTTCCCGGGAGGTATTTTGCGCCTCATCCAGAATGATAAACGAATCGTCTAAGGTTCTGCCGCGCATATAGGCCAGGGGAGCCACTTCAATATTGCCCCGTTCTATGTGTTTTGCGTAGTTTTCCGTACCCATCATTTCAAAAAGGGCGTCATAGAGCGGGCGCAGATAAGGGTCTACTTTGCTTTGCAGGTCGCCGGGCAGAAATCCCAGACGCTCTCCCGCTTCCACGGCGGGTCTGGTTAAAATGATGCGATTGACCTCCTTGTCCCGAAATGCGGCGACGGCGGCCGCCACCGCAAGATAGGTCTTGCCGGTGCCTGCCGGGCCGATACCTAAGGTGACCACGTTTTTGGAAATGGCGTTCACATATTTTTTTTGGCCGATGGTCTTGGCCTTGATGGGTTTGCCTTTGACGGTGACGCAGATGACGTCTTTTCCAAGTTCGGTAATTTTATCTTCCTGGCCCTTGCGGACCAGGCCGATGATATACCGCACATTTTGCTCGTTGATGGGTTCCCCCCGGGCGGATAGAGACAAAAGCCCGTTGGTGGCTTTCACGGCGTACATCACATTTTCCGGATCGCCGGTAATTTTCAATTCGGAGTCCCGGTTGATGACCGTAACGCCCAGGTCTTTTTCAAGAACCCGGATATTTTCATCAAAAGAACCAAAAATATTGATGGCTTGATCCATGCGTTCCAAACTGATCGTCTGTTCTGTCATTCGTAGCTGCCCTCTCCCGTTTGTTTCTATTCCCGGCCGCAGATTTGGATGATCCCGCCCAGAGCGGATGCCGCCGGTTTACCTGCCGCTTTGCGGCATTTCCACGAGTGTTCCAATCTGTTCCTGACACTCTCCGAGCAAAGTGACGCAAAGCACATTGTTTTCTTCTTTGACTGTATAGCTTTTATGCAGAGTCTCCCCGTCGCCGATTGCATCCTTCAGCCGGTTGTCCAGAACGCCCTTTAAATAATTTTCCGCGGAAGGTCGGTTGACGGCGGCCTTTTCTATTTTATATTCCGCGTAGCCTTCCTTTCGCAGAGATAAGGGCAGCATAAAACTGTCCGATAGTCGGAGTGAATATATTTTTTCTATTTTATCATAGTTGTCATAGGAAATTCTACCGTTCCCATAAAAATTTATACATGATTCCCCCCACAACAGAGAATAGCGGCTCTTTTTTTCCCCGGTATATTGCTTTGCATAAGCGGTGAGGGGCGTTTCCGCCTGCAATGTGTACCAGGTGCGGGCATAAACGCTTCCCATGGCATGCACAAACCTTGCCCCGGTTGAGCTGCCGTTTCCCGCCGCGCTTTCCACGTCGTCCACGCCGCTGATGAGCAATTCCCCGGGAAGCACGGTGGAACCGGTGACGACCTGCGGGGCTCCCTGCAAGACCTCGACGCGGGTAATAATTCCAGCTTTGGTGGACACAATGTTGCTGGGAATGCTGGCGTCCACGATTTTAGGCTTTGCAATCCGTTCCCGGACAATGACATTTGCCCGGCAGCCGCTGCGGTTGAGGGTGAACCAGGATAACTCCGGGATGCGCAGCAGCAGTTTATGACGGATCTCTCCCGAATCAATGGAAGGGCCGTAAGTGCCCACGCGCACACCAAGGTCCCGCAGTTCGGTGAGGATCCGTCCTGTGGAAACCGTTTGGTTGCCGGTGACCCTTATATCTAGAACGAAGCTGGATAAAACCGCCACGGCAATGAGGCAAACGGCAAGTCCCACCAAAAGAGCGTAGCGCCGGCGGAAGCGCCCCAGGAAAAAGGGGAGTCCTTCCTGTTTGAGCGGCGTAATCTTGCACATGGCCCGGGCCGCGTAAGCCGTAAGAAGCTTGTAATTTTTCCGGGTGACCCGGACCTGAAGGCGAGTTTCGCTTTTCCAGGCGAGATCCCAGAAAGGAATGTTGTTGGCGGCGCAAATGTTGAGAAAACGTTCGGGAAATGCGCCTTCAACTTCCAGCCAGACTTCCCCCCGCAGTAGATTAATAAGAAACTGCATGCGCGCCCCCCCTAATAAACGAACTCTATCTTGAAGATTTGTCCAACGATTAAAAGCTCTCTCCCGTTCATGGCCCGCAAAATCAGATGTTCCCCGAAGACTTTGACCACCGCCTGACTGCCCCCAATGTCGATTTCTTCCGTGCTGTACTGCAAAATGCCTCTGTGGTTTTCCATCATGAGCGCGCGGCAGCCGGTGATTTCCATGCGCGGCAGTCCGGCCACCACGTCGCCCGGCAAATCCAGTGTCTCCGCCAATTTTTCAAGGAAGCTTTCGTTGTTTTGCTTTTTACCCATCTCCATTCCTACATCCCCGCCTTATATATAATGCCGGCTCAACCGGAAAAGAAATTCCCATAGAACAGTATGCAAAAATTGTGCCAAGCTTGCACGTCCACCATTGGAGGATGGGACATCTTATAAAAAAATTTCCGGTCCTGTTTTAGAAAATCACAGAAAAAGATTGACGGTATGTTGGAAATTTGGTATGCTGTACCACAATAGATGAGCTACTGAGGAGTGAGTTTCATGTACATGAAGGAAGCGATTGTGAATAACCAGGTAGGACTCTATGCAAGACCCGCCACGTTTTTCATCTAAAAGGCAAATGAGTTCAAAAGCAGCATCTGGATTGAAAAGGATGAGCGCAGAGTCAATGCGAAAAGTCTTCTGGGCGTACTCTCTCTTGGCATTGTAAAAGGAACTTCAATTAACATTATCGCCGACGGTGCGGACGAAAAGGCTGCGGTTGACGCTT
The DNA here is from genome assembly GCA_028708585.1 of Oscillospiraceae bacterium. Classification (GTDB taxonomy): domain Bacteria; phylum Bacillota; class Clostridia; order Oscillospirales; family Oscillospiraceae; genus RGIG529. Next base: position 1,540 of record JAQVYO010000077.1, on the reverse strand, counting down.
TGTCCGCGTTGATTTTATCCGATTTTTCGGAGTAATCAAACCGGCCGTTGCAGCGCTTCGGCTCCGCCATCTAAAAACCAGATCATATGACAGTGTCGTCAACCAGTGAAATAATCGCCCGCTTTACGGGCGGGCTGCCCTGTTTTTGGGGGTGGCCCTTTTCTTGATGGAGCGATATTCATGAAGCGTGAAGAACTCAGAGAAAAAGCCAAAAATTTGCCTTTGTCCCCAGGCGTTTATCTGATGATGGACAAGTCCGGAAAAGTGATTTACGTTGGAAAAGCTAAGGCGCTGAAAAACCGTGTGAGCCAATACTTTCAAGATGTAGATCACGGCGCTAAAACCGAAGCGATGATCCAGCAGGTTTCGGATTTTGACGTGATTATTGTCGGCGGCGAATTCGACGCCTTGGTTTTGGAATGCGCCTTAATTAAGCGGCATATGCCGAAATACAATATTTTGCTGAAGGATGACAAAGGATATCCCTATATCCGGCTGTCCCAGGGGGAGGAATATCCGCGGTTCAGCATGGTTTCCAAGCCTTCAGAGGATGGCGCGCGCTATTTTGGCCCTTATGGCGGCAGGGCGGAAACCCGGTCCGTGATTGATGCGCTTTGCAAGGCGCTGAAACTTCCGGTTTGCAGCAGGAAGTTTCCCAGAGACATCGGGCGGGAGCGGCCCTGTCTCTATTATCAGATTGGAAACTGCGATGGATGGTGCCGGCGGGGAATGAGTGCCGAAGCGTACCGGTCGGGGATTTCCAAAGCCGTTCTGCTGCTGGAAGGGAAGCCCTCCCAGGTGGAGAGGGAGCTGCAAATGGAAATGGAACAGGCGGCGGAAGAACTGCGGTTTGAGTGCGCGGCGGAACTGCGGGACAGATGCCAGTCAATAGCCCTGCTGGGAAAGCGGCAGCAGCTGGTGGCCGGCGGTATGGCAGACACCGATGCGGTTGGCCTCCAGCAGGAAGGGGAAAAATCTGCTTTTGCCGTTCTGCATTATATCGGCGGCGAGCTGCTGGACAAGGACGCCAGGTTGTTTTCCATTCCTCTGGAGGAAGACGCCGCCTCGGTTATTTCCTCCGTGCTGCATCAGTATTATGCAAGCCGTGGAAGGATTCCACGGCAGGTTTTGCTTCCCTGCCCTTTGGAGAACTTGGAGGATTTTATGCGGATGCTGACGCAGCAGGCCGGTCATCCGGTACACGTTGCGGTTCCTCAAAGGGGAGAAAAAGCCGAACAGGTGCGCCTTGCGGGGGAAAATGCCGCGCAAAGACTACAGCAGGCCGCCGGCAGAGAAGAGCGGGAGAACCGTCTTCTGGAAGCATTGCAAAAGCTGCTTTCTCTGGAGCGTCTGCCCAAGCGCATTGAAGCGTATGACATTTCCAACACCGGAGGAGCCGATATTGTAGCTTCTATGACGGTGTTTACAGATGGAAGACCACTGAAACGGGATTACCGTCAATTCAAAATTAAAGACCAAACGGGACAGGATGATTATCAGGCCATGGGGGAAGTACTGCGCCGGCGTCTGCGGCGGTATG
>JAQVYO010000076.1 GCA_028708585.1 Oscillospiraceae bacterium | reverse complement strand
ATTCTGCCTTTTCAGGGGGCGGTTTTGCTTGCGCCCTGCACGCCTACTAAAATCGTCTGTGTGGGGAAAAATTACTTCGACCATGCCATGGAGCTTGGCGATACCACGCCGGAGCATCCCATTTTATTTCTGAAAGGCCCGAATACGCTGAATCGCCCGGAAGGATCTGTGAAGGCCCCACCCTTTGTGCGGCGGCTGGATTACGAAGGGGAATTGGCCTTTGTCATTCGGAAGCGGGCGAAAGACGTTTTGCCGGAGGAAGCAAGGGAGTATATTCTGGGTTATACATGCCTAAACGACGTGACTGCCCGGGATGTGCAGGCAGACGACGTACAATGGACGCGCGCCAAAACCATGGATGGCTTTGCTCCAGTTGGCCCGCTGGTGACGGATGAGTTGGACCCTTCCGATTTGAAGGTGGAAACCCGGCTGAATGGGGTGGCCCGCCAATCATCGCGTACCTCAAAAATGATGTGGGGCATTCCCCAATTGATTTCCTTCATCACCGCCTCTATGACCTTGATGCCCGGTGACGTGGTGGCTACAGGAACGCCGGCAGGCATCGGCCCCATGATTCCGGGAGACGTTGTGGAAGTGGACATTCAGGGAATCGGAATTTTGCGGAATACGGTTGATGAGGAGACAGGCGCTTGAATACGATAGCCTATTTTTTGCATCAATTTGACTGGAGGAGCTTAGGAGAATGGCTTATAAGGGCTGCTGCCGTGCTGCTCTGCATCATCGTCCACGAATTGTGCCACGGACTTGTGGCCCTGCAATTGGGCGACCCTACTGCACAGCAAAACCACAGGCTTTCTCTTAATCCCCTGCGTCATATTGACCCGTTCGGTTTGCTTATGATGCTGGTGGCCGGATTTGGCTGGGCAAAGCCGGTTCCGGTAGATATGCGGTATTTCAAGCATCCGAAATCCGGTATGGCGCTGACCTCCCTGGCAGGCCCTGCCTCAAATTTTATATTGGCTTTTCTGGCCCTTTGGGGTTCCGGAATGCTTCTGAAATTTTCTTCTGCTGCTTTTTCAATGGTTATAATCCAGTTCCTGATGCAAGTGGCTATACTGAGCACAGGTCTTTGCCTGTTTAACCTTATACCGTTTCCGCCTCTGGATGGGTTCAAAATTGTGCTTTCCTTTTTGCCTGATGCGCTTTATTATAAGGCGCTGCGATATGAACGGTATGGCATGATCGTTTTGATTTTGGCCTTTTTTCTGGGCGTGGGCGGACAGTATTTGTCGGAGGCTATTTTAGCGTTCTTTCGTTTCCTTTGCATGTTGTCCGGATTTCCTTATTCTTCCTTTTTATAAGAGGTGATTCGGCTGGACGCTCCAATTTTTCATTTGAAAAAGGTGGTGAAATCCTCCAGAGAGCCGCTTCAGGATTTCACCGGCCCTTTGGACCTGATTTTGCACCTTCTAGAAAAGAATAAGATTGAAATTCAGGATATCTCCGTTTCCTTTATTCTGGATCAATATCTTGCTTATCTTCAGAAGCGGCAACAGATGGATTTGGAAATTGCCAGCGAATTTGTCGCAATGGCAGCTCATTTAATTTACATAAAAACAAAAATGCTTTTGAATGCCGCGCACCAAGGGCCGCCATCCGAAATGGAGGAATTAGTTCGTTCCCTGGAACAGAGGCGCCAAGGAGAGGCATTTGGAAAACTGAAAGAAACGGCCAATCTTTTGGGAGAAAACTATAATCAAGGCGTAAACTGCATTGTGAAACCGCCGGAACCGCCAAAATCAGCTGCGCCTTTGTCCCTAAAACACTGCCCGGAGGATTTGGACAAGGCAATGGCGCAGCTTTTCTCCCGTATGGTACAAAGGACGCCGCCGCCGATGTGCATTTTTGAACAAATTGTACCGCAAGATCCCTATCCGGTGGAGACAAAAGCAGACGAACTTCTTTCCCGGTTGGTTCAGTCCGGCCCTAGCTCCTTGTCCGCCCTGTTTCGCGGCAGTCAAAGCCGCACTGAGCTGGTGGCAGCCTTTCTTGCTCTGCTGGAGCTGATTCGGATGCGGCGAATCCGGCTGGAGGAGGGGAAAGGCGGGTATGCAGTGCGCCTTGCTTCTTCCCTGAAAAAACAAAAAAACATAACCCCCAACATTGAAAATTTTTCTTGATTTTTATTTAGGATGTTTTAGAATGGAAATAAAAGACATAGAATGCCTTTTAGAGGGCATACTATTTGCGGCGGGGGACCCAGTCAGTCAAGAACGCCTTTGTAAAACATTGAAGCTTGACCAGAAAACGGTGGACACCGCCGCAAAACATCTCTCCGAACAATACAAGTTGGAACATAGGGGAATCCGCCTTTTAAAATTGGAAGGTACCTATCAACTATGCTCCGCGCCAGAATATGCGGAGTGCATCCGCCAAATTCTGAACCGAAACAAACCGCCCCGGCTTTCTTCCGCTGCGTTGGAGGTCGCTTCTATTGTAGCTTATTACCAGCCAGTGACAAGGGCCTATATCGATCAATTTCGGGGAGTGGACAGCGCCTATACCATCAATCTGCTTTTGGAACGCGGAATGATTGTGGAAGACGGGCGGCTGGCAGTTCCCGGTCGGCCTATTTTATATCGCACCACAAACGCGTTTCTTCGTGTGTTCGGATTGTCTTCTCTTGAAGAGCTTCCTGAGCTTCCCCAGAACGGGGAAGAATCAAATCATTGAGGTTTTTGCATGATTGCACTATATATCATCGCTGCTTTGATTTTGCTGATTGTTTTTTTCCTGTTGCTTCCTATACGCGTGATTGCCGAATATGGTCGCAATGGCGCTTCGGCAATTGTCCGCGCCGGACCTGTCTGCATCAGACTGTATCCAAAGGAAAAGAAACCGAAAGAGAAAACAAAGCAAGAAAAAGAAGGAAAGCAGGGGGGAACGGTAGAGGCGTTCCGAGACCTGTTGGAACACATTGGAAAGGCCGCAGCTCGTATTCGCAAAAAATTGGTCATCGATGATTTGCAAATTGATTACCTTGCCGCTGCGGGGAATCCGGTTTGGGCTGCTATGGGTTTTGGACTTGCCTCTGCCAGCATCGGTGTTCTGATTCCCATACTCGAGCAGCAATTTACCATTCGGAATCGAAACTTCCGAACCGGGGTAAGCTATACTTTGAAAAAATCGGAAATATACGGAAAAGCGGTTGCATCTCTTCGGGTTGGCCAAATCCTTTTCATTGGCTTGGAATTTTTGAAAGACTATGTAAAAAAACATGGAACAGACGGTAAGGCAAAAGATGCAAAGCCGAAGACGAGTAGAACGGTTTTGGCTTTGCATCCGGAAGACGGCAAAAATTTGTCTTCCCGCAGGACAAGCGAGATGCGGGGCGGTCGCGATGCGGATCAAAACTTTTAGCATTCGGTACGTTTGGTTGCGTTTGCTTTTTGTTTTGCCATGCTCGACGCGGTCTGAAAGGAGTTTTGTATGGAACGGCATCCTATTAGCGATTTAATGTCTACAACCATGCAGAAAATCAAGGAAATGGTTGATGTAAATACCATTGTGGGCGATCCTATCCGGACGGTAGAGGGTATTACGATTATTCCGGTTTCTAAAGTCAGCTTTGGCTTTTCCGCGGGGGGTTCAGATTTCGCCTCCAAGAATCAGCAGCCCGGCCAGGATAATTCTTTTGGCGGTGGCTGCGGTGCTGGCGTCAGTCTTTCTCCCATTGCCTTTTTAGTGATAAACGGGGATACGGTAAAGCTTTTGCCCGTTGCCCCGCCCGCTTCCGGAACAGTGGACCGGATGGTTGAGTTGGTTCCGGAAATTGTGGATAAAATAACAGATTTTATCAAAAAGAAGAAGGATAAAGAGGAGTTCTGATTCCCATAATAGCGTTATCTTGGGTTGGTTTTCTCCAACCGGAAACAGGTGACGCAATATGAAAAAAAGAGCGCAAAAACCCACTTCCCATCCCCAAAAAGGAGCGGCACTTCTGACGGCCCTTTTGCTTCTTATGTCTTTCACCGTGCAAGCGCGGGCTCAGGAACCAGCGAAGGAGCCGGAACTGTCCGCCCGATGCGCGGTTTTAATGGATGGTATCAGTGGACGGGTTCTCTATGCCAAAAACAGCCAGGAAGAGCAGCCCATTGCCAGTATTACAAAAATTATGACGGGTCTGGTTGCGGTGGAGCGCGCTGGTTTGAATGAAAAGGTTCTCATCAAAGAAGAATATACGCGAACCGAAGGGTCTTCCATTTATTTAAAGCCTGGGGAAACTGTCACGATGGAGGAACTGTTGTACGGATTGCTTCTTGATTCTGGAAATGATGCGGCCTTGGCCATTGCAGGACATCTTGCAGGCAATACGGAAAAATTTGCGCATCTTATGAATCAAAAGGCTACATCTCTCGGCCTTCATCATACGCATTTTGTGAATCCCAGTGGGCTTAGCGCGGATAACCATTATTCCACCGCGCTGGATATGGCCTATATCACCAGAGCAGCCATGGAAAACGAGACGTTTTCCAAGATTTTTTCTACTAAGACTATTTCCATTGGCAGTCGGTATTATAAAAATCACAATCGGATGCTCTGGGAATATCCGGGCGCCATCGGCGGAAAGACCGGATTTACCAAACAGGCCGGGCGCACCCTGGTAACCTGTGCCAAAAAAGGGGACCATCAATGGCTGATTGCCGTTACGCTGAACGCCCCCAATGACTGGCCTGATCAGACCGCCCTTTTCAACTATGGGTTTCAATCATACCCGGAAGCGCAGCTATGCAATGCCAATGAAGAATTCTGTTCGCTTCCTGTCACGGGCGGTATTGCGGAAAGCGTCGCTTTGCGTCCGAAAGAAAGTCTTCTTTACCCTTTGAGAGAGGGAGAAGAAGTGAAATCCAGTGTTGAACTGCCAGAAGTTTTGCCTGCGCCCATCCAGTCCGGCAGTTTGGCAGGTACCCTTCGGTATACGCTGAACGGGATGGTGATCGGCAAAACCGATCTCGTTTATGCCGAAAGCGTTCAGCGGAAAAAGCCGCCGACGCTTTGGCAGCGCATTTCCCACCCAAACAGAAAAGAAAAAGATCAAGTTTTCAGCCAGTAATAAAAAGGGGTTACATCCATGCCGGAACGAATCCAGAAACTATTATCTGCCTGCGGCATTGCTTCGCGGCGGCAGGCGGAACAGCTTATCATGCAGGGGCGGGTGACAATCAACGGCGCACCCGCCCATCTGGGTGACAGGGCAAATTTGGAAGCGGATAAAATCGTTGTGGATGGGAAACGGGTTACAAAGCCTGCGGATCATACGTATCTTATGCTGAACAAACCCAGGGGCTATGTAACGACCATGCGGGACGAACAGGGAAGGCATACCGTACGGGAGCTTACCCAAGACTGTGGTGTCCGTGTCTTTCCGGTAGGCCGTCTGGATCTGAATTCGGAAGGATTGCTTTTGCTTACGAATGATGGGGAAGTAGCCTATCGTGTGACCCATCCTTCCCATGAAGTGGAAAAAGAATATTTTGTCTGGGTTTCTGGAAACGTGAACGCTGCGCTTCCAATTCTCTGTGGGCGCATCATTTTAGATGGCGTTCTGCTTCGCCCCGCTGCTGTCCGGCTGGTTCAGGAAGGGAATGTCTCCCTTTTATCCGTAACCATCCATGAAGGACGGAACCGCCAGGTGCGCCGCATGTGCCGACAGGCCGGCTTAAACGTAGTTCGATTAAAACGAATGGCGGAAGGGAAGCTCCGCTTAGGAGATCTTCGCGCCGGACAGTGGCGGTACCTGGAGCCGGAAGAAGTGGCGTTTTTAAAACAGCTTTAAACAATCGCTATGTTGAAACAAGGCCAAACCCCGTTGTGAAGCCACATTTTAAAGTTAGAAGGTTAAAGTTTCAAGGCGCTGGATACTGGAACGATCGGGTGCAGTTTTTCCCGGTTCGGTCTTTTTTCTGCCCACTAAAACAGATTATTGCCGCTTTTCCAGCAGCGCTACCGCATGAGCTGCAATCCCTTTTCCTGTGCCGGTGAATCCCAGACCCTCCTCTGTTGTTGCTTTCACGTTAATGCATTCCGGCTCCGCTCCCAAGTGAAGCGCAATATTTTTCCGCATCTCCGGAATGTAAGGGGAAAGCTTTGGATACTGGGCAATGATCGTTGCATCCACATTGAGCACATACCAGCTTTTCTCCTGCAAAAGAACCGCCGTTTTTCGCAGAAGCTGGAGGCTGGATATGTCTTTTAGGTCTGGATTGCTGTCCGGGAAGTGCGTGCCGATGTCTCCCAGACCGGCAGCGCCAAGCAAGGCATCCATCACCGCATGTATCAGCACATCTGCATCAGAATGCCCCAGAAGCCCTCGGTCAAATGGAATGTGTACCCCCCCCATAATCAGTTTTCTGCCTGCCGCAAGCATATGGACATCATATCCATGGCCAACTCTCATTATACTGTTTCCTCCATCAGGGTCAAAATTCCTTCCGCCATTGCAAAGTCGGCGGGTGTGGTAAGCTTAATATTTTCCGGAGCTCCTTCCACAAGGGAAATTCGCATGCCCAGCCGCTCCACCGCACCGCAATCGTCGGTAATATTCCAGGATTCTTCCACAGCTTTCTGCAAGGCCGCTTTAATTAAAGCGGCCTCAAAGACCTGAGGCGTCTGTACCGCCACAAGGCTGTCCCTGGAAGGCGTGGATTCGATTTGGCCGCCGGATATAATTTTTATGGTATCTTTCAATTCGATAGCCGGAACGGCGGCCCCTGCTTCTTCCGCGCGCTCTACCACTGAGGCAATCAAGCCCGGAGACGCAAATGGACGGGCTCCGTCGTGAATGGCAATCAGCTGCGCTTGGGGAGATACCTCTAAAAGTCCACAAAGAACTGATTTTGCTCGGCTGTCACTGCCCACGATGACTTTGATCGCTTTTGTAATGCCAAATGTCCGGCACAGCTCGCTTACATAAAGCAAACGATCCCTCCGGGTAACGACGACAATTTCGTCTATCTTTTGACAATGTTCCAGCGCCAAAAGGGTGCGGGCCAGCAGGGGAGTGCCACCCAGAAGTTCAAAGAACTTGTCCTTCCCCTCCATTCTGGAAGAGGAACCTGCCGCCGCCACCACTGCGGAGCAAAAGGGAATTTTCTTCTCTTCTTGAGAAGAAAAGAATTTTCGAAAAAAACCCGCCATATCTACCTCC
>JAQVYO010000075.1 GCA_028708585.1 Oscillospiraceae bacterium | reverse complement strand
GCAGTAGCCCTCATAACAAGGCGGATAATGGAAAAAACAAAATTTTTCCCTGACTCCTGCTGCTTTCAAAGAAGTTTCCAGACGCAACAGTTCCCGGCGGAACACCTTGTCTCCCCCTTCTTCCTCAAAAAACCATCCGCGTGTTCCGCAAAGGGCTATATCGTTTTTATAAAAATGGCAGTTGTTATGGAGAATATCCAATGTGGAAAAACCATATTTCGCAAAAAACGATTTCATTTTCGCGGCGGTACTCCACCAGTAATCATGATTCCCCTTGACGAATATTTTTTTGCCTGGAAGCGCATCCAAAAATGCAAAATCTTCACGGGATTCCTGAAGACTCATCCCCCAGGAAATATCCCCACAGATTACAAGCACGTCATCCGGAGCAAGGACGGATAGGCCGCGCTTCAGTTTGTCCACATAGCCGTTCCAAACGCCGCCGAACACATCCATTGGCTTTTCCCCGGACAGGGAAAGATGCAGATCTCCAATTGTATATAAAGCCATCGTTTCCTCCCTCCGGCGCAGATGGCTGAAAACATCCCGCACAGGAGTTTCCTCAAAAAAGCAAAGCCGGCTTTCTTAACATGCGTTTGTTACAGCAGCGATTTCAAGACTGCTTCTGCCATATCTTCTTTTGCAATGCTGCCTTTAAACCGCACTGTGCTGTTTTTCAGAGCCGCCAGCGGGGCCGGGGCGGGAATACCGGTATGCTGAGACAATTGATCGATCACCTCAACGCCCTTGGTAATGTTTTGCTCTCCCAAAGCTTCCAGCACACTATCGCAGAATTTGAATGGGCTGGCGGTGGAAACCACCACCGTCGGCGTTCTGTCCCCCGTTTCGGCACGATAGCGAGCCAGGACATTAAACGCCACCGCCGTGTGCGGATCGATAAGGTAACGGGCGCTTTCCCAAACCTGGCGAATAACCAGACGGGTATTTTTATCGTTGCAGTATCCGCCGCAGAATTGGGTTTCAATTTCTTTAAACAGCTCAGGCCGCACCTGATAACGGCCTGTTTCCGCAAGGCTTTCCATGTAGGCCCGCACTTCCGGAGCTCTTCCGCGGGCAAGCGCGAACAGCAGGCGCTCCAAATTGCTGGAAACCAAAATATCCATAGAAGGAGAAATGGTATTATGGAACGGACGGTTTCTATCATAAATTCCGGTCTGAATGAAATCGGTCAGTACGTTGTTCTCATTGGATGCGCAAATGAGCCGGTCGATGGGCAATCCCATCCTCTTGGCATAATAAGCTGACAAAATATTGCCGAAGTTCCCCGTGGGAACACAGACGTTGATTTTATTTCCGGCGGATATCTTCCCTTCCCGCAGCAGGTCGCAGTAGGCGGAAATATAATAAACGATTTGAGGCAGCAGTCTCCCCCAGTTAATGGAGTTTGCAGAGGAAAGAAAGAACCCTTGCTCCGTCAGCTTTTCCCGCAGCGTCGCGCTGGAAAAAATACGTTTGACTCCTGATTGGGCATCGTCAAAGTTACCTTCCACGGCGCAGACGGCAACGTTTTTCCCCATCTGAGTAACCATCTGCAGTTCCTGAATGGCAGAAACTCCATTTTGGGGATAGAAAACCAAAATGTTAGTTCTTGGCACGTCTCGGAATCCTTCCAAAGCGGCCTTTCCGGTATCGCCGGAGGTAGCCACCAAAATCAAAGCCGTCTTATTTTCCCTGTTTTTTGTCAGGGAAGCGGTCAGCAGGTAGGGAAGCATTTGCAGCGCCATGTCTTTAAACGCGCAGGTTGGACCATGCCATAATTCCAAACAGAAAACACCATCCCCCAGCGGGACAAGGGGAGCGATGCTTGGATGATCAAAATGGTCCGATCCGTAGGCTTCTCTTGTAAATCGTGTCAGCTCGGCTACTGTAAATCCTTCCAAAAACAAGTTCATAATATATACAGCCCGCTGCTGATAGGACATATCTCGCATGGTTTCAAGGCCGTTGTGCGGAAGGCGGGGGAAAACTTCAGGGGCCAACAGGCCTCCGTCTGGCGCCAATCCTTTGATAATCGCCTCGGAAGCCGAGCAGGTAAAAGTGTCGTTTCTGGTACTAACGTAGTGCATCCTTTTCCACAACCTTTATCTTTATTTATGGTTTCTTCGCTTTGCGCCAAACTTGCGGCGCCGGCGACCGTCTCTTATCTTATGATCTAGGCGGCCAGAATTCCGGCCAAACGGCCAGAACTCCAACTAGCGGAAAGCAAAGAATTGTAACGAAACCAGTTCTTTGCTTTAAAATCTTTATTTATTATGGCAGGAAACTGACTTTAGGTCAAGCGCCGAATACAACGTCCCCGAAACAAGATTTAGGAAAATGCGTTTTCCAAATAGTATATTTTCGGCTGATGGGTTTTGATCCCGCTTGGTGCGTAAACTTCCGCCACGTCAAACCGAGGCTGCAGATAGGAAGAATGTTCGCTTAAATAAAGCTCGGCCGACGTTTTCAAGCGCCGTTGTTTATAGAAGGAGACCGACTCTCTCGCTTGCATAAAATTTTGGTTTTTTCGAAGCTTCACTTCCACAAAAACAAGAAAGCCGAACCCCTCTGCAATCAGATCTACTTCACCCCAGCGGGTGGTATAATTTTCTGCCACAATGGCGTAGCCGCGCGCCTGCAAATACCGGGCAACCGCTTCTTCGCCCCACCGGCCCAATTCCCGTCGGCTCACAGGTTTTTCAAAAAGCTCCGGCGGTGAAGGGGGCACGGCCCGTATTCCCGCAGCAGCTCGTAATGCCGGCGTGTGGGATACCCCTTGTGCCGGCCAAATTCGTATCCAGGATATACTTGATCCATTCTCTCCATATACCGGTCCCTTGATACTTTGGCCAAAATGGAAGCCGCCGCAATGGAAGCGCTCTTTCCATCTCCTCCCACAATGGTAAGACTGGGCAGATCAATTCCCGTATTCCGGTTTCCGTCAATCAAAGCAAGGTTCGGCTTCAAAGGCAGCATATGTATGGCCCGGTTCATGGCAAGAAGCCTTGCGTTTAAAATATTGATTCGGTCGATTTCCTCCACCTCTGCCCACGAAACGGCATAGGCTACGGCGTTTTTGCAGATGATGGGATAAAGCGTCTCCCGTTGCCGCATGGTCAGCTTTTTGGAATCGTCCAGTCCGGGAATGTCCAAATACGGCGGCAAAATCACCGCGGCTGCATAAACGGGACCAGCCAAAGGGCCAGCCCCGGCCTCATCCGCCCCGCAGACGAGGCGAACCCCTCGGGCAAAACAGCTTTGTTCAATCAACCAAAGATTTGTCTCTTCCATGGCTTCCTTCCTTTTCTTCCGGAGGCCGTTCCAGTGTGAACCGCCCCAGCTTCCCTCCGCGGAATTCATCCAGCAGCACTCTGGCCATGCGCTCAAGATCCGGTTCTCCCCCGGAAACCAGAAATCCTCTCCGCTGTGCCGCCAGCGCCAAAAGAATATGCCCTTTCGCACCCGGCTGAATTTGAATATGATACCTTGCCTCAAGGGCTGAGGGATAAAACCGCGCAAGCAGCTCTATCAGGCGAAAGGAAAGCGTTTCCGTATCTATAATTTCGTCCCGCACCGCTCCGGTGAACGCCAGGTGCAGGCCTACCTGCTCTTCTTCAAATTTGGGCCATAAAATTCCCGGCGTATCCAGCATCTCCAAACCGTGGTCCACCGAAACCCACTGACGGCCTCGGGTTACTCCCGGCCGGTCTTCTGCTTTGGCCGACTTGCGGCCAGAGATCCGGTTGATAAAAGTGGACTTTCCCACATTGGGGATGCCGGCCACCATGGCCCGAAGGGTACGCCCTGTTTGCCCTTTGGCCGCATAGCGTTCCAGTTTTTCCCGCATCAAACTGCGCGCCTCAACCGGAAATTTTGAAATGCCTTCTCCGGTTTTAGCATCTGTTTTCAAAACGCGGAGCCCATTCTTTTGATAATGCCGGATCCAAGCTTGGTTTTGGACAGGGTCGGCCTGACCCGCCCGGTTGAAAATCAGCATATGGGGTTTTTCACCCATCAGTTCGTCCAAATCCGGGTTTCGGCTGGAAATTGGAATTCTCGCGTCAATAATCTCGCAAACCATATCCACGTTTTTGAGCTGCTCCGCCAGCATGCGCCGCGTTTTCGTCATATGACCGGGATACCATTGAATGTTCATTGTACCGCTCCAATTCTGCCTAGCGGGGCTAAGACCATCAATACCCGCCCCATAATATACCGGTTATCCACCATGCCAACTCCAGAATACCTGCTGTCAGTGCTTTTGTTACGATTATCCCCCAGGACAAAAACGCAACCTTCCGGTACCTTTACTGGAAAGGAAACATCATACATCATATGGGTTTTTTCTAAAATATAGGGTTCATTTAAAAGCTTTCCGTCCACACGAACCGTACCGGCTGCAAAGTCAATATCTACCGTTTGCCCGGCGGTGGCGATCACCCGCTTCACAATGGGATCGCTGATAAAGCTCTCTTTTTTCAAGACCACCACGGACCCTTGCTTGGGAGTGCTGAGGAGACCGGCGGTCGCCAAAATATAGTCGCCGTTTTTTAGGGTTGGAAGCATGGAAGATCCTTCAATTCCGATAATCTTTACTACAAAAAGAAACATCAATAAAACCAGCACCAAAGCGGACACCAAAGGTTGCAGCCATTTATATAGGCGGATTGCCGCTTTCTGAGACAAGCACAATGCCGGACCGGAGCTGGAAGAAGTCCATTTCCCATCCTCCTGTGCAGTTTTTCCAACAGTTGCTGTCAAAGGGACCTTTCCTTTCGCTTGTTCGTTTGTTTTTTGAGCTTTATCAATAGAACCTGGCTCCCGAAACAAAGGAGCAGTCAGATCCGGACGTGTCATTTTCACAGGAAAACTCCTCATTGAGTTTTTTATTATTTTACAAGGATCAAAGTTTAGGGCCAAAAAAATGGGAACAAAACTTAAAATGCATGATGATATCAAAAGCCAGAAAGCATACCAGTTCATTCCACAAGTTTATTATACACCAAAATCATGATAGAAAGAAGAGAGACTCCCTTCTTTTTTCAATTTTTTATATTTTGTGGGATAAAACGCGCGTTTTCGCGTTTTTTTAGTCAAATATAAAAAAATACGCCCATATCATAAACTTACCTTGAAAGATCAAGAACCCGATGAGATATGTTTTAAAAATAAAAAAGAGGGAGTATCCCCTCTTTTTTACTACATTCCACTCCAATATAGGTTAGATGCGCTCTTTGATTTTCGCCTTTTTCCCGATCCGCCCTCTCAAATAATAGAGCTTTGCACGTCTGACCTTACCCTTCCGGATGGTCTCAATATGATCGATGGACGGGGAATGAATGGGGAAAACCTTTTCTACGCCAACGCCATAAGAAACACGGCGAACCGTAATTGTCTCCGCAATTCCACCGTGTTTTTTTGCAATCACGGTGCCTTCGAACATCTGAATACGCTCTCTCGTGCCTTCTTTTACCTTAACATGAACCCGGACCGTGTCACCCACATTGGCAACGGGAGCTTCCGTTTTCAGCTGCGGCTTTGTGAGAACCTGAATGAGATCCATTAATTTTCCTCCTTGTTTTAGGTGTTCATGCCGCGCCTGAGTCGATCCTTCCGCCAAGGCGGCGAAAATAGCAGCAGAGGAACACTCCTTGATAGACCGTGATATTTTAACACACAATAGAAAAAAACACAAGAAAAATTTATCATTTCCGATTATTTACCCGTTATTTTAGAAAAAACGAAGCAAATCCCGGTCATATACTGAGTTTCGATGATAACGGGAAAAATCCGGTGCCAGCGCCGGAGCATAGGTTTCAATGACCTTGATAAGATAGCGGGGATTTAGCCCCGGATCCTGGGCGCGCAGAACAGCCGAGCAATGCAGTATCCCGTTTTCTTCCGCAAAAGAAATCCGCTGGATCAGCGGGGCGATGTTTACTTCTGTCTCTTTCCCCGCTTTTTTCCTCTTTTTACTCTTTTTCAAAACCGTAAGATTGCCTTGTGCAAACAAAATATCCAGATCTTTTCCGGCATTTTCCGGGATCCCATTATCATATATCAGCTGGATGTCAAACGCAATATACATAAGGTCTCGAATGGGGCGCTGGGAAGCATAACAACCGCTCACCCGAATGCCGTCCGGAAGCGCGCAGTTTAAGCGCCCTGGCACCGATTCGACAGGCGTTTCATCCTCCAGGTCAAAATCCAGTAGCTCGCATACGCTGGAAAAACCAACGGACAGGGGAAGCGCAATAGAAACAAATGCGTGGGGGTTAAACCCTTCCGTGTGCCGAACGGGCAGTTCCGCCCGCAGAAATGCCCTCTGAAAGGTGCGCATCAAATCCAGATGGGAAATATAGACGGCAGTTCCGGTTTTGCTAAAACAGAGCCGCATCTTACGCATCGCAAATTCCCTCCGTATAAAGCTTGTCCGCACCGCAGCCGGCGCACCCAACCCGGCAGTCCGGCGTTATGACGGAGCGCATTGCCTGTTCCCGCTCCCGCAAAAAGTGGGCGGTATCTACCCCGACAGATGTAACAGACCAAGGAAGGACTTCCTCTGTGCTCCGCTCCCGGTTGGCATAAAATGCGGGATTCAGACCGCAGTGCCGAAAGGCGTCCATCCAAAGGCCCATATTGAAATATTCGCTCCAGGCATCCAGCTTTGCCCCGCTGTGAAAGGCAGTTTCGATCACATCGGCAAGACGGCGGTCTCCCCTTGCGAATACCGCCTCTAAAAAGCTGGTATCAGGGTCGTGCCAATGGTAGGAAATGGCCCGTTCCCGAAGGTTGTCCCTAAGCAGGTTTACTTTTCGCTGAAATTCCTCCCGTGTATTTTGCCCTTCCCATTGAAACGGCGTATGCGGTTTTGGAACGAAACAAGATGTGGAAACCGTAATGCGCACACCATGGCTTTTATTTGCCGCCGTTTTTTTCCACGTCCACAAAACTTTACGGGCCAAATCGGCGATTCCCAACACATCTTCGTCCGTTTCCGTTGGAAGCCCAAGCATAAAATATAATTTAACCGCGTTCCATCCGCCGGAAAAAGCGACGGCGCAGGAAGAAAGCAGGTCTTCCTCCGTTACATTCTTGTTGATGGCGTCTCGCAGACGCTGAGTACCGGCTTCCGGAGCGAAGGTTAATCCGCTTTTCCGAACATGCTGTA
>JAQVYO010000074.1 GCA_028708585.1 Oscillospiraceae bacterium | reverse complement strand
AATAAATCTACGAAAAAAGGACTTCCACTTTTCATCGTGAAAGTCCTCGAAAGGCTTGGATTTACTGGCTTTGTAGGCAATAAATCTTTTTTACCTTTTGTTTTTGGTCCGAGTGACTGGATTCGAACCAGCGGCCTCTTGAACCCCATTCAAGCGCGATACCAAGCTTCGCCACACCCGGAAACAGCCTACTTAATATACCACAGCTTGTTTGAAGATGCAAGGGTAAATTGAGAAAAATTTTATCCTCTGGCACTGGGCGCAAAATCACCTTTTTTTTCCCAGGCAAACGCCCCGGGGAACAGCCAGCCGTCCGGAAGCTGCCAGATGATGGGAAAGGAAAGAAAGACGGGCGGTTTTCCATGGGGGACGAGTTTGCAGCTAAAGTGCATCTCAAGCCGGTTTTCCTGCTGATTGCTGTTTTCGCAGACCAGCTCAACCCGATAGGGTGTAAAGAAGCCGCTGTTGGACAGCGATTTTTGCCAGGCGGCCACCGCTTCTTTCCGTAAAACAGTTTCACACCAGCCGGTAAAAACTTTTTTCAGCTTCCGATAACAGCGGATGACTCGTTTCCGTCCGGCGGGGGACAAGTTTTCCACCCGCGGAAGCGCCATATGGTAGGAAAGCACGGGCATTCCATCGTGAGACAATTCCTTTTCTAAGTTTTCTTCCGGAACAAAATGCTTGGCTCGTTCCATGTCCATCTAAAATGCCTCCCTTTGTTCTCTCATTTTTAGAATATTCCGGTAATGACGTTTTGTTTCTGAATTTTTGAATGGGGTAAAATATCTTGTTTTTCACGGGGTATTTCCCAAAAAGCTCTTTACTTTTATAAGGCAGAGTGCTAAACTAAACGGTGTCCGGCTACGGAAAAGGAGGCGGAGTTATGACAAAAAAACCGGAGAAGCAGCACATCAGCTCCCTGTATGAGACGATCCTCAAGCTGAAAGATTTGGAAGAGTGCCGCAAATTTTTTGACGACCTTTGCACGGTATCCGAATTACATGCCATGGAGCAGCGTTTTGAGGTGGCGCTTCTTTTATATCAGGGAATGATTTATAACGATATTTTGGAAAAGACCGGGGCAAGCAGCGCCACCATCAGCAGAGTCAACCGTTCCCTGCATTACGGGGCTGACGGATATAAATCGGTTTTTGCGAGGCTTTTGGACAAATGAGATCCTACCAGGCTTTGGCACAGGTATATGACCGCCTGACGGAAGACGTGGATTATGAAGCCTTTGCGGATTTTCTGGAACGGTCTTTTCGGCGCTGCGGCCGCCCTGTCCGCACGATTTTGGATCTGGCCTGCGGGACAGGCAGTTTATCCTGCGTTTTGGCGAGGCGTGGCTATGAGGTGATTGGTGTGGACGCTTCCGCGGACATGCTGGCGATAGCTGCGGAAAAAGGGCGTTATGCGGGAAACATTCCTCCTGTTTTTTTGAACCAGCCGATGGATAAGCTGGATCTCTATGGAACGGTGGATGCGTGCGTCTGCTGCCTTGACAGTGTCAATTATATGCCGGTTGCCGCACTTTCCAAAGGGTTTTCACGGGTCTTCCTTTTCCTGGAACCGGGCGGCCTTTTCCTGTTTGATATACGGCCCCCGCAAGTGTTGAAAGCGATGGATGAACAAGTATTTCTGGACGAGCGGGAAGATTTGATCTGCATCTGGAGAGCTTCCTATTCCGAGCGGCGGCGGGTCTGCACGTTCGGTATGGATCTGTTTCAGAAAAACGGACGGGACTGGAGAAGAAACAGCGAAGAGCACGTGGAATATGCATATCCGCCGGAAGAACTGGAAACGCTGTTGAAAATCAATGGGTTTTCGCACATTCGGCAGTATGGGAACCTAAAGCTGCGGCCGCCCCGTCCGGATGAGGATCGAATTTTTTTTGCGGCCAAAAGGAGCGAGTAAATGAAAGACGAAATCATGCGCGCGATTGTGAAAAATCAACCTGTCAAAGCGATGGCTGTCACAGGAACTCATTTAGTGGAGCGGGCGCGGCAGATTCATAAAACTTTACCGGTGGCCACTGCCGCGCTGGGCAGGACTTTAATGGCAGCGTCCATGATGGGGAATGCCATGAAAGAGGAAAACGGGGCGGTCACAGTGAAAATAGACGGAGGAGGGCCTTTGGGGCAAATTTTGGCCGTGTCCGATCATCAGGGAAACGTGCGGGGATACGTGCAGAACCCTGCGGTCGATCTTCCGCTTAAAGGACCCGGGAAACTGGATGTGGGGAGCGCCGTTGGAACCGATGGATACTTGAACGTTGTGAAGGACTTGGGGTTAAAAGAACCGTATTCCGGCAGCGTCCGGCTGGTCAGCGGAGAGATTGCAGAAGATGTTACCTCCTATTATGCCATCAGCGAACAGACGCCTTCTGCCTGTGCTTTGGGTGTTTTGGTAGATGTGGATCAAAGCGTTTTGGCCGCCGGAGGCTATCTAATTTCTCTCATGCCGGGTGCAGACGAAACGCTCATCCGCAAAATGGAAGAAAACATTAAAACGGCCGGTATGGCGACGGAAATCCTGCGGACCGGAGAGGGCGCAAAGGGGCTTTTGGAGACGGTCCTGTCCGGATTTGATCTGGAATTTTCACAGCCCGAACCGGTGGAGTACCGCTGCTACTGCAACAGAGAGCGGGTAACCCGGGCACTCATCAGCCTGGGACCAGACGAGTTAAACGAGATGATGGAGGAGCAGGGCAAAGCGGAGCTAACCTGCCAGTTCTGCGATGCGGTATATCAATATAACCAGGAGGAATTACAACAGCTGATTTCGTCAATTAAAAAGAAAAAGGATTAAAATTTGTGGAAATTTTGGTTGACAGGGCAGAACATGTTTAGTATAATAAACTTCGCCGCTGATTTGGCGGTGATATGGGAGCATAGCTCAGCTGGTAGAGCGCATGCCTTACAAGCATGATGTCACAGGTTCGAGTCCTGTTGTTCCCACCAAGGATCTTTTTCCGAGAGAAAAGGGTCTCTATATGGATATGGCCCAGTAGTTCAGTTGGTTAGAACGCCAGCCTGTCACGCTGGAGGTCGACGGTTCGAGCCCGTTCTGGGTCGCCACTTTTTTCTTATATCCGGCTCCAAAATTGCCTCTGTAGCTCAGTCGGTAGAGCAGAGGACTGAAAATCCTCGTGTCGTTGGTTCGATTCCGACCGGAGGCACCAAAGCAGGACGATTCCCTTTTGGGAACCGTCCTGTAATGTTTTTGATGGAAAAAACCTGGATGCTTTCTGGCTCCGTA
The DNA here is from genome assembly GCA_028708585.1 of Oscillospiraceae bacterium. GTDB lineage: Bacteria > Bacillota > Clostridia > Oscillospirales > Oscillospiraceae > RGIG529. The sequence continues at coordinate 3,947 of JAQVYO010000074.1, read as the reverse complement.
TTTTCGGATAGGCAAAAAAGTTTTTTCATCGGATTGTAAGAATTGTAAAAAATGATTTTCAATCTGCAATTTTATTCCGCAAATCGGCGGATTTCTTGTGCTCTCCTTGCCCAACCTTGCCAAATATGATATAATCAGATAAGAAAATTGGAAATTGCCATTCATTCGATGCTCGCTCAGTGAATGACGGTGGCTTTGATGAATGGACAAGAATCACCCTAGACTTTATATGACAGGAGATGTTTGTATGTACAGTATTCGAGAAGTTGCGCCCAATGTAATTTGGGTGGGCGGCAGCGACAGAAGGATCGCATTGTTTGAAAATATGTTTCCTCTTCAAAATGGTGTGTCTTACAACTCCTATTTGATTTTAGATGATAAAACGGCGCTGATGGACACGGTGGACGCTTCCATCAGCTCTTTGCATCTGGAAAATGTTGCGCATGCGCTTGAGGGCCGGGAACTGGATTATCTGGTCATCAACCATATGGAACCGGATCACTGCGCCAACTTGGAGGAAATTATACGCCGCTATCCCAACGTTCAGGTGGTCGGGAATCCCAAAACTTTTAAATTTTTTGAGCAATTTTTCCATACCGACATATCGGGCCGGAAAATCGTTGTGAAGGAAGGCCAGGAGCTGTCGCTGGGGAAACATACCCTTCGATTTTTTATGGCGCCTATGGTACACTGGCCGGAAGCAATGGTTTCTTTTGAAACGGCGAAAGGAATTTTGTTTTCCGCCGATGCATTTGGTACCTTTGGAGCGCTCTCCGGGAATTTGTTTGCGGACGAAACGGATTTTGAAAACCTGTTTTTGGACGAGGCCAGACGGTATTATTCAAATATCGTAGGCAAATTTGGCAGTCAGGTGCAGGCTCTGTTTAAAAAGCTTAGCTGTGTTTCCATTCAGATGATCTGCCCTCTGCACGGCCCCGTCTGGCGGAAAGACCTGTCTTATATTTTGGAAAAATATGACCGTTGGAGCAAATATGAGCCGGAGAAAAAGGGCGTTGTTTTGATGTATGCTTCCATGTATGGCCATACGGAAAACGCCGTCAGCGCATTGGCCAATAAGCTGGGAGAGAGAGGCGTTGCGGATATGCGTATGTATGACGTTTCCAAAACCCATTCTTCTTATATTATTTCAGAGATGTGGAAATACAGTCATATGGTTGTCGCCGCGCCAACATATTATATGAATCTTTACTTCCCCATGGATGCGCTGCTGCGGGACATGGCTGCTTTGGGCCTGAAAAACCGGAAAGCAGCTGTTCTGGGGAATCACACCTGGGCCAGCTCCGCGCTGAAGGAAATTACAGCGATTTTGGAGGGCATGAAAAACGTGGAACTCATCGGAGAATCCATCGATATCTGCTCGTCCTTAAAACCCAATCAGGAAGATGAGCTGAATGCAATGGCCGACGCGATTGCCGCTTCTGTTGCCGAAGGGTAATTGCCTGCTTTCCGATCCGCGTATTTTTAATTGTTGAAAAGGATAAAAAAAGGGGGGAACCCGGGTGAATCAGCACGCGGGTTCCCCCCTTTTTTGCTTGCTTGCTATCGCTGCACAAGGAGGTCTTGCGTTCATCATTTTACGGAAAAAACGGCAAAAATCATTTGGATGCTTGTAACAAGGAACGAAAAGTTTTATAATATGGAAAAAAGCTAAGGAGGGAATTCCATGAACCAAGCATTCTATGTGCCTACCAAGGTCGTCATGGGGGACGGCTGTATTCAGAAAAACCGCGGTTTGCTGGCGCAAATGGGAAAAACGGCACTGATCGTTACCGGCGCTCATTCCGCGAAGAAAAATGGTTCGCTCCAGGATATTACCGACACATTGACTTTAAATGGGCAATCTTACAAAGTCTTTGACAAGGTGATGAGCAACCCTACCATTGCCTGTGTTTATGAAGGAGCCGCTTATGCAAAGGAAATCGGAGCGGACTTCCTTATGGCGGCAGGCGGCGGGTCTATCATGGATGCTGGAAAGGCAATCGCCCTATTGGCAAGGCAGGATATTCCGGAGGAAAAATTATTTTCTGGAAATTACAAAAAGGACGTACTCCCCATGGCGTTTGTTCCCACTACGGCTGGAACAGGATCCGAGGTTACACCGTTTTCCATTCTAACCAACGATAAAGCCAAAACCAAAACCAGTATTGCAACGCCGCTTTTGTTCCCAACGCTTGCGCTTCTGGATGGAAAGTACATGCAGAATCTCCCACACAGGACCACGGCCAACACCGCTGTGGATGCGCTGTCCCATTGTATTGAAGGGGTTTTGTCCAACAAGGCAAGTACCATTACCGATTGCCTTGCAACAGAAGGAATCCGGCTGGTTGCCTCCTGCTTTGACGATATTAAAAAGGATACGTTAAGCTTAAATCAGAGAACGGATCTCTTAATTGCCTCCATGCTGGGCGGAATGGTGATTGCCAATACCGGAACCGCCGCCGTACATGCCATGGGATATTCTCTTACCTATTTTAAACATATCGACCACGGACTTGCAAATGGCCTGCTCATGGGCCGATTCCTTGCTTTGATGGAAAAAGACTGCTCCGGCCGGATCGGGCTGATTCTGTCCAATCTCAAGCTGCCGTCCGTTTCCGCTTTCACGGAGCTGCTGGCAGAACTTCTGGAGAAGCCTCAGGGTTTGACGGAGGAGGAAGTCAATCAATATGCCCGGCTTGCAATGAGGGCAAAAAATATGGCAAACTGCCTGGTTATGCCAAAAGAAGAGGATCTGCGCAAAATTTTAAAGGAAAGCCTGTAATCCGAAGCTTTTCATTCGGTAAAGAACTGCGCTTGTATTTGCTTCCTTCAGAAACGTCTGCGAAAAACTGACATTCTATGTATTTCGCAGACGTTTCAATTTGCACGATCCGCTGTGCAGGAGGCCTCTTTGAAATTTAATTGGATTCTCCGGTCAAGTCGAATCTTTTCCGGTCTCCGCCGGAAAATTACTTGAAATTTTATATAAAATATAGTATAGTATTTAACAGGCTGCTGTTTGGGAACTGGCGCGAAATGAAAGCCAAACTGAATATCGGGGTGTGGCGCAGTTGGTAGCGCGGGTGGTTTGGGACCATCAGGCCGCAGGTTCGAACCCTGTCACTCCGACCAAGAGAAGAGACTAGTCTTTTTGACCAGTCTCTTCTCTTTTTCAATTCCGGATGGGTTTGAATCCGAAAGGGTCTGAGCGTTAAGGAAGCGTCCGATGGCAGTACTTTGAGGAGGATGAATTCGATAGCTTTATTGAGAAACTAGAGCAGTGTAATGACATTCGGTATATGAAAGATGGCTCGTAAACAAACCGCTACTTGCCAAGCAATCAGATTCTTGTTAAAACAACAAAGCCATTGTTCCGGTTACCACAAGAAGCAAGCCAACCATGCCTTTCTTTGAAAGCCTTTCTTTCAGAACGATGCGGGAAAACACAATTGTCACCACAATGCTCAGTTTATCGATGGGTACCACCAGACTGGCTCTGCCCTTCTGGAGCGCGCGGTAATAGCAGAGCCAGGAAAGACCGGTCGCAAGGCCGGAAAGTACGATGAATGTCCAACTCTTTTTATCAATCGCTTTCACAAGGGGCAGCTTTTTCTGAAACAAAACGATGATCCAAGCCATGAGTAATACCACGATCGTGCGGATCGCTGTTCCTAAATTAGATTCAATCCCCTGAATTCCCACCTTACCGAGAATGGATGTCAGGGCGGCAAAAACGGCGGACAGTACGGCATAAACAAGCCACGACTTATTCCCTTTGTTATCCGGAGTTTTGGCTTCCTGACGCTGTATCATAAGATAGGTTCCGGCAGCAAGCAGCACAACCCCGATTCCCATCCACAGGGTGGGAATTTCTCTTAAAAACAGAAAAGCAAGCAGGATCGTTAGAATTGTACTGCTTTTATCAATCGGGGCCACTTTATTGACAT
>JAQVYO010000073.1 GCA_028708585.1 Oscillospiraceae bacterium | reverse complement strand
GGAGGAATGGAACGGCGAGCTGTGGGGTGTGACCGAAGTGCAAACCCACGGTACGCTTTCTCCCTCTGAGCTTGCGGAGCTGACAGAATGGCTTTCCGGACAATTTAGTGACGGTTGGGGCGAGGGGCTGGAGCAAAGAGAAATTAAGGTGGAGGACGGTGAGCTGTATCTCAGCTTTTGGGACAGCAGCGACCGTTTCTTTATCAAACCAGAGGATGAGCTGAAAGGCAGCCAGTCCTTCGGTTTCGGCATGACGATGGGAGGAATGAGGTAATCCCAAATCATGTAACCAATATTTTAAGAGTATCTGGCAATCCGGAACAAGTCAGAGCCATGTTTGTTGCCATCAAGAATGATAAGATCGGCCTCGGCAGCATTGACTTCAACAAAGTTATCCCCATGCCTGAGCATATCTTCCGTGGCAATCTCGGCATGGCCGAGCGTGAGAAGTACGGCAAAGACAACTGGTACGACTGGTCGATTGCCAATTGGGGAACCAATTATCCGAGCAAAATAAAAATCCCAGCTAACACTTCATAAATGAGCGGTGGCAAGGATTTCGGGGATAATTGTTCGGATAATTAAATGCATATATTCCTGTTAATGGGTTAAACTAATCTGGCAGGGGGTATGCATATGAAAGACAATTACAGCGATGCGGCTTCGTTTGCTGCAATAACGGAAAAAATATTGGATTTGCTTCAGGAACAGGCGTATAAGCCCCAATCTCACCAGCAGTTCAGGGTCGTTTTCAATCAGCTTAATCGATATATGACTGAACGCGAAATATCAGCATATTCACCGGATGTCGGCGCAGCATTTTTGAAGGATTATGTTCAGCAAAGAGGAATCGGGTCGTCGTGGGCAAAATCCATAACCCGTGTGACAAAGGTGTTGAATCATGCAATAGAAGACGGTGCAATCGGATTGCATATTTTAAGATGTACGAAAAAGCCACCGCTTAAATTACCCAAGCATTTTTCGGATACCTTGGAAAAATATTTGGCTTACTGCTCCGGAGAAGGAAACAAAAACAGCACACTTGCTCGCAAACGGGCATCGTGCGGGCACTTCCTTTCCCGTTTGGATACATTAGGCTGTCATGATTTAAGTGAATTGACTCCGGCACATATCAGAGAAAGCTGTTTGCTGGAAACGGATAAGGATTCATGGTTCAAAGTACGATTGTTTCTCAACTTCTTGTTTGATAAGGGATATACCCGTCTGAATTACAGCGCCATTGTCCCTAAATATCGGCTTCCATCCAAGCTTCCAACAGTCTACACCCCAGAAGAAATACGCAGATTTGAAGACGCGATTGACGCTGACAGCCCCACCGGAATCAGAGATAGGGCTATGCTTCTTCTTGTAACAAGATTTGGGCTTCGGCCTTCTGACGTTGCTGCATTAAGAATGTCCGATCTTGATTTTGAAGGCGGAATCATACACCTGACACAAGAAAAAACGGAGCAAGAATGGAATGGCACCATGATACCTCCGGTTAAACTGGCACTATGGAAATATGTCAGTAAGGCTAGACCAAAATCCGATACCGACGTTGTTTTTCTTCGGGTAGACGCGCCATATCAAGGCTTGAGCAAACAAGGCGTATCGTCAAGAGTGAAGCAATACTTTGTTGGTTCGGGAGTAGATATTGCAAACAAGAGGCATGGCCCGTGCGCACTTCGCTCATCGCTTGCAAGTTCCTTGGTCAACGACAGCGTTCCGACCGAGGCGGTACGCAGGGTGTTAGGCCATGAATCAAAATTCGCAATCAAGAATTATGCAAAAGTAGACACCGAAAACCTCCGGAAATGTGCCATTCCGGTGCCGGAAGTCACAGGTGTCTTTGCACGATTTTTAGAGAGGCAGCGCATATGACGTTTCAAAGTGTCTTTGCGCAAGAAATATCGGACTTTATGACAATCAAAGAAGCTGAGGGCGGAATGGATCATGTTTATCGATATCGTTTTTCTCTTGCAAGTTTTGATAAATATCTGATGGATATCCATCTGTCAGAAAGAGAAATCAGCGAAGACTTGATTGCCGAATGGGTTAAGACGCTCGGAGGCAAAGGCAAAACAATATCAACTAAAATTTCACATCTTCGGAATTTTATCAAGTATTTGCGTGCCATCGGAATTCCCGCGTTTTTACCAAATTTGTCGCGTGTGCCATCAACCTATGTCCCGTATATCTTTTCCGAGGATGAATTGAATGCGATTTTTTCTGTGGCAGACAACTTCCCACAACCCGACCAGAGTCCATACCCATATCTTCATATCGAAATGCCGATGCTTCTAAGGTTGCTATTGGGGTGTGGATTACGTCGTGGAGAAGCCTTGTCGCTCATTATGCGGGATGTCGATTTGCAACACGGCGTCCTTACGCTGAGGAAAACTAAGGGGAAAAAGGAACGGTTAGTGCCAATGGATTCCTCGCTATTCGAAATACTACGCCGGTATTGCACTGCAATGGAATTAATCGGATATCCGGAATGTTGCCTGTTTCCCGGCAGGACATTAACCAATCCTCTTGCGGGAGGGGCTGTCCAAACAGCATTCCGTTCCATTTTAGCTTTATGCGGCATTGTTCTTGCCGCAAAAGAGAAACAACAGCGCGGTCCGTGCCTTCACTGTTTTCGTCATGTGTTTGTCATCAAATCCATCCTGCAAGCAGAACAAGAGGGGCGCTCGCTGAACAGTTATGATATTGTTTTGCCGACATACCTGGGACATGAGGATTTTCGGGACACCGACGAATATATCCACTTCAATACCGCAATGCTTACGGAATCTGGCGTTGCATTTGAAGAATATACAAAAGGCATAATTCCGGAGGTGCTTTATGAAGAAGAGTGATACGGGAACATTCATGAACTTGCTGGAAAAATATTTTACGGTTCAACTTCCCGTCATGGCAAAAGCAAGCGGCAATACCGTTAAATCATACAAATACGCTTTTCGACTCCTGTTCCGCTTCATGAACGAGGTCAAGGGAGTTCCTGCCGATCATATGACTTTTGAGTGTTTAGATCATGATACCCTTGCTGAATTCTTCAAGTGGTTAATGACCGAGCGCAAATGCAGTAAATCTACGGCGAAGCAACGTCTGTCTGTGTTATCCGCCTTTGGCGATTATGCTCAGGACAGGAATTTGGAAGCGGCCTGTGTTTTCAAAAACGGCATAAACAAAATCGCAAAAAGTTCTTTTAAGAAAGTCGGACACAGACCAAGAGCCGTGCTGACACGCGATGAAGTGGAAATTTTGCTGATGACACCGGATACCGCAACCGAAATCGGGTTCAGAGACCTCACTGTACTAAGCGTCCTGTACACGTCCGGTGCAAGAGCGCAGGAAATTTGTGATCTCAAAGTCAAGGATGTTCAGTTTTCCTCTGACGGGAGAGCCGCACTCACCCTTACAGTGAAAGGCGGCAAAATACGTCAGGTAAAAATCTCACCGGAAGCCGCATCACTTCTGAAAAAGTATATCGACCACAGAAAAATCAGCAACCAACCCCAAAGACACGTGTTTTCAAGCCAAACGCATGAGCAAATGTCTATTTCCTGCGTTGAAGCACTTTTTAGAAAGTATATAACTTCAGCAAAAGAAAAACAACCATTGTTATTTCAAAAAAGCAACTATTCTCCGCATTCCATGAGACATTCTACGGCCACACATATGCTGGAGGCCGGGCTTCCCATGGCGGCGGTTAAAGAGTTCCTCGGTCATGCTTCCATCGTTTCCACACAGATTTACGCCGAATTGTCTCAGCAAAAGGTTGACGATTATCTGCTTAAATGGAATGAGAGGTGCTTCCCAAATGATCAAACTGAAATGATGTCCTCGGTAAACGCCAACGGAATGCCCGCGTTTTTAACGTAGTGCGGTTTAATTATCCGAACAATTATCCCCGAAATCCTTGCCACTAATCATTTATGAAGTGTTGGCTTGGATTTTTATTTTGCTCGGATAATTGGTTTTATCTGAGTTTTAAGATAAGACGAAGTGGAACAGCTACGGCTACGATGGCGCATATACCCCGCAGGATTTTGACGGCGAGCATATAGAGTTCCAGACCGCATGGAGCCGTCCCAATCCGCTCATTGCGGCACTGTCAAAACAATATCTTCACCTCCAATTTGAAGTCATGTGGGCTGATGAGGACTTCGGATATAACACAGGGAAAAAAGAATACGAAAACGGCGAGGAAATGCTTTGTGATATTCCTCCGGGCGGCTCCAAGGAAGCGCTGGAAATGGCGGCTGAGGTTCACGATGTGGATCTGGCCGATGAGGGCTACCTGTACAACGAGAAAACCGGCGAATATGAGTACCATAATCCAGAGGAGTCGATGTCACTGAAAATGTAGTGGGCATCGGCTCTTTTTTCTTTCCAGAGGGAGGTGATGGAATATCAATAGCTTTATCAGCTGGGTGGGCGGCAAAAAAGCCCTCCGCAATATCATATACCGGCTTTTCCCCAAGGATTTCGGCAGATACATCGAAGTCTTTGGCGGCGGGGGCTGGGTGTTGTTCGGCAGGCCTCCAGACTGCAAAGGCATGGAGGTCTATAACGACTTCAACGGCAACCTGACCAACCTGTTCTACTGCGTAAAAAACAGGACGCTGGCATTTTTGAAGCAGCTGGGTTTCCTGCCCCTCAACTCCCGGCATGAATTTAATGTGCTGCGCCGGTTCTTTGAAAAGGATGAATTCGATAACGAATATCTGCAGGAAGAACTGGAACTGGCGCAGCAGAACCTCCCGCCGCCTGAGTTTGAGGAAATAAAGGCTATCCTGCTGGAACAGACAGAGCCAAGCGATGTGTGGCGGGCTGCGGCCTTTTTCAAGCTCATCCGTTACAGCTACGGCAGCGGCTGCACCTCCTACGGCTGCCAGCCCTTTGACATCCGCAAGGTGTTTGCCGTGATATGGGAGGCATCAAGGCGGCTTGCGGATACCGTGGTGGAAAATAAGGACTTTGAGGCATTGATCCGGCAGTACGACCGGGACGATGCCTTTTTTTATTGCGATCCGCCCTATTACATGACCGAGGGTCACTATGCGGTGGAATTCCTGAAAACCGACCACCAGCGGCTCCGGGATGCGCTGGCAGGCTGTAAGGGAAAATGGATGGTCAGCTACAACGACTGCGAATTCATCCGGGAGCTGTATCAGGATTACACCATCACCCCGGTCACCCGCCTGAGCAATCTGGCGCAGCGGTATGAGGGCGGCTGCGAATACCCGGAGGTCATCATTACCAACTACGATCCCAAGGAGCGGGAAAGGGATACATTCCAATTAAACTTATTTGATTTCGGAGGTGAATACGAAGCATGACAGGACTTGAAAAAATCCGCTGGGCAAAAGCCCTAATTGAGGAAGAAAGCGGCGGTGCCTATCAGTTTGTGGTGGGCAACGTTCACGATGACCTGTATCTGCGCTGCGGGGATAAAGCCAATGTGGGGCTGTATCTGACCGTGCAGCAAAGTGAGAAAACCGACAGCTATGACTGCGTTTTTAAGGGATATACCCGCATCAGCAGCGGCTACCACAACGCCAAGGGAATGCAGAAGCTGGCTGGCGAGTACAAGCAGATTGCCTATTTCCTCAAAGAAATGGATATCGCCAACATCTCTCTGACCGAGGATGAGCTTCGCACCTTTGTGTCGGAGTTGAAATCGGCAGAGGAACAACAAATCAACGCCCCTCAGATGGGGATGTAAAAGGAGGCTTATGCTATGAAAATTATTGAAACGAAAGGCCAAATTGCCGATAACGGCAGCATCATCCTGCCGCCCGGTGTTTTGGAAACCATGTGTGCTACTGCCGGTGATACCGTGCATTTGGCGTATCTGTCCCACCACCCGGTGAAACAGATCAACAGCTACGGCGAGTTTTTTCTCACCAAGGACGGCATCGACCATGTGAACGAACCGGTGGAAGCACCGGAATCCGCAGAGCTTTGTGTGCCTCATGCGCTTTTGGAGGCGGCAGGCATTCCGCTGGATGACGATCTGGATATCCGCTGCGAGGACGGCGCCATCATCATCGGCAGCGCCGATCCCGTCCGGCAGCTGCCGCCCCAGCTCATGGAGCTGTTCGACAGCCTTGGCGTGAGCCACGATACCATCCGCTGTGTGCTGGAGGGAGGTGCGGAGGATGAAGAATAAGCCCATCTACAAGCTGATGGACAGCAAAGGTCGGGTGCTGATTCCCAAGGAGCTGCGCACTGCCAGCGGCATGGATTACGGCGATATTGTACGCCTTGGTTTGTTAAACGGCACGGTCAGTGTGCAAAAGGTGGATATCATCGAAATCGGCGACCAGTCCCCGGAGGCGGTGGAGGCCTATGTCCGTGCGGCGTTCAAGACCATGCCGGATGATACAAGGCTTTCTCTCATTTCCGATCTGACCGCCCTGCTGCAGCAGAAAAAGGAGGGCTAACCGTTGGAACGAAAATCAGCATATACATCAGCGGACTGTGCGGCAACCGGCTTGGGCTGCGGTATTCAGGGGAAAGTTGTCGTGTTGAGCTACGACAACCCTGAACGGCAACTGTATTTCTGCCTTTGCGGAAATGGAGCCGGTGCCAACCCCAGCGGCACTGCTGTCTTTTTGGTGTCCCTGCGCACCGGGGAGTTTGCCCTGAAAAACCGTAATGAGGTCATTGGTGTGCTGCTGCCGGAGCTTCTGCCGGACAGCGCCAAGCTGCAGCTCTCCCAAATCAGACCGGTTGGTGCGCTGGATTTGAAGAATCATGAGCCGAAATACAGCGGCTACAGCTTTCTGCCCGATGGCCGCTATGCCTCAGGCGTATGGCTTTGTACCGAGCAGGAGGCTCTGAATTATGTGGAGATGCAGAAGCCCTACCAGCACCGCATCATGCTCTGCGACCGGGATGATTTTTGTGTGCTGGAAATGGTTAACGGCAGGCTCCTCCATCCCACGGAGAAAGAAATGGAAGCCTTCCGTAATCCGGAGAACGGAGGGCTGACCATGACGTAAAGGAGGAATTCTCATGCGAAATATCCGGATGGAAAAAGACATTATTCTGTACTACGGAAACCCTGCCGGTTATGTCAGCGGTGGCAAGGCGGTGGTCGATCCTCTGTTTGAATCGGAGGAACTGAACGCCTTTCTCAGCCGCCAAAAGGACATTGGCGAGGTGAAATGGACGGACGGTGTGTATGACCGCCTTGTCAATGGAAATCGGGATAACCAA
>JAQVYO010000072.1 GCA_028708585.1 Oscillospiraceae bacterium | reverse complement strand
TTTTAAAGGGCGCAGCAGGTTTAGGTCATAGGCGCTGCCCGCGCTGTTCACCGACAAAACGATTTTCCCCGAAGAAAGCGCCAGGGACCCGGCGGATTCCAGGACCTTGTCCACTGGGGCGGTTATGGACCCGCCGATGCTGAGCTCCGGCGTTCCGTTCCCCGACGGGAGGGACAAAACCACATCCACCCCCGAGCTGGTATTCATGGTGGTGGAGCCGAAGTCGGAGGAGAACATGAAAATGCCGCCTTCGGATTTCCGTACTTTATTGAAACCGGCAAGGTCAAACGATTTGCCGGGGGCGGCGGCGGTCAGCTTTAAATTGGGCTGGCCGATAAACGCGGTTCCGTCCGACCGGAATCCGATGCCGTATACATAAGAGGAAGAGGAACGCAAAATCCCGTCGGTTACCACAAGACCCAGGGGGACGCCGGTGTTTACCACATAATAATCGGCGTTGATGCCGGCTATCACCTGATCCCCTCCGGCCTCCAACGCCTTGGCTGTGGAGGGAAGGGTTTCTCTGCTGGCGATTTTCGTTCCGTATGCCACTTGAGGCTTTACGATGTCATTGGGCGTATACTCTATGTAATTCTCCTGCCTGTGATCGCTGTATGCTGTGCTCCAGAACACTCCTTTTGCCAGCGTTGTGCCATGTGAAATTTCCGTGCCGGTGTTTTAGAGGTCTTCTCCCAGCGCTTCCGATGCCGCCGCTATGGGAGAAAGCGCTATGGCCAGGGCCAGAAAACAGGCCAAGCTCCTTGCTTTTATCCTTCGCATATCCAAATCCTTCCTTTGTTTTGCGCTTGGTTCTTCCTTTCCCGGGGGGAAAAGCCTGCGCTTCCAATCGTTTACTTTGCTTCAATGGTAACACGGTGTTTTTGCTTTGTAAAGGTTTGCCCCACGGAATTTTGGGCAGGAAGGCTTTGCCGAAACGGGCAAAAAAAGAAAAAACCGGGCATAAAATAAAAAACTGCTTTCTTGCCCGCCTCTTTTATTGTATAATAGCCAAAAAGCCTTATGGGAGCCAAAATCGACCGCCCCGGCTCCCGGCGCACCGGAGCCTTTCTTTGCCCCGGCGAACTTTTTTCTGGTACGGAGGTGCCGCAATCAGCAGTCTATCGGGCTTTGCCATTTTGCTTCTTCAATGGTATGAAGAAAATAAGAGAACCCTTCCCTGGCGGTCCAACCCCGATCCATATTGGGTCCTGGTTTCGGAAACCATGCTTCAGCAGACCCGGGTCAGCGCCGTTTTGCCCTATTTTCGCCGCTTTATCGAAGAACTGCCCACCGTCGCTCATCTGGCCCGGGTGGAGGACGAACGGCTTTTGAAGCTTTGGCAGGGGCTTGGGTATTACAACCGGGCCAGGAATCTGAAAAAAGCGGCGGCGCAGATTTTGGCCGGCTTTGGCGGCCGGTTTCCCGATACCTATGAGGAGATTTTGACTCTGGCCGGGGTGGGAGAATATACGGCGGGAGCCATTTCCTCCATTGCCTTCGGGATCCCGGCGCCTGCGGTGGATGGAAATGTGCTCCGGGTGATGGCGAGAATTACCGGAAGCCGGGCAGACATTACAAAACCCCAGACCAAACGCGCGTTTCGGGAACTGGTGTGGGAGATGATGCCCGCCAAACGGCCGGGGGACTTCAACCAGGCTATGATGGAGTTGGGCGCAACCGTCTGCATGCCAAACGGCGCGCCCTGCTGCGCCCGCTGCCCGGCGGGAGCCTTTTGCCGGGCCTTTTTGGAGGGCGTTACGGGAGAACTGCCTGTCAAAACCAAAAAGCCCGGCAGGCGGGTGGAAGAACGAACGGTTTATTTGATTTTTCACGGCGGGGCGGTGGCCCTGCGCAAGCGGCCGGACAAGGGGCTTCTTGCAGGGCTTTGGGAATATCCCAACGAGCCGCGGGAGAAGGAAGACGCGCTGGCCCTTTGGGGCTTTCACGGAGCGGCGGAGCCTGCCGGAAGCGGGAAACACCTGTTTACTCATGTGGAATGGCGGATGACCGGACAGGCGCTGCATGCCGGAGAGGAGCGCCTGCCGCCGGGCTGGGTCTGGGCGGATCGGAGAGAACTGAATCAGGTCTATGCGCTGCCCTCCGCCTTTCAGTGCTTTGCAGAGCGGGTCCGTTGGGAATTAGGCCGGGACTGGAAAAGACCGGAACCGATGAAAGGAGAAAAAAGATGATTATTCGCAAAGAGGATATGAACCTGCGGGTGCGGGACAACATTAAGGGCGGAAAAGGGACCATTGAAGACCTCAAAATTCTGGAACCGGAGATGCTTTCGGGCAGATGCAGCCTTTGTTCCAAATTTTTCATTGATCCGGGCGATTCCCTGGGCGAGCACACCCATCAAAAGGACGCGGAGCTTTATTATGTGCTGGAGGGAGAGCTGACTGTTGTGGAAGACGGGGCCGCCCATCTTCTGAAGCCGGGGGACGCGGCGTTTGCCACCGGAGGGGTATCCCACTGGGTGGAAAACCGCTCCGGAGAACAGGCGGTTATGCTGGGCATTATCTTTGAATAAAAACAGGCGGGCGAAAAACGAGTTGTTGCAAAACTCCTACTCAGGAAATAAGCTGTAAAACATGCCTTGAACTGGCCGCTTAAGAACCGGTTCAAGGCGTGTTTTCTTGTTTTGGGCTATTTGTATGCGCTGTTTTTGAACATCTAAAACGCCCCCGGACGAGCGGCTTTGCTCATCCGGGGGCGTTGGGTACGACAGCTTATTTTATGCGTTTAAACTCTTTTCCAGCGCATCCAGTTCCTGCATCAGGGGCCTTGGCACCGTCCCGCCGAACCGATCGTAGAACGCCCGGATTCCGCTGACTTCTTCCCGCCAAAGCGGTTTGTTGACGGACAGAAGCTCGGAAAGGGTTCCTTTGGACAAGGAGAGGCCTTCCATATGGAGATCCTCCGGCTTGGGCAGGTAGCCAATGGGGGAATCCACCGCGTCCGCCTCGCCGAAGCAGCGGCGAATGATCCACTCCAACACCCGGAGATTTTCCCCAAAACCGGGCCAGATAAAGTTCCCTTCGTCATCCGTCCGGAACCAGTTGACATTAAAAATCTTGGGCTTGGTTTTAATTTTGTCTTCCATATCCAGCCAGTGCTGCCAGTAGTCCGTCATATTATATCCGCAGAACGGGAGCATGGCCATGGGGTCCCGGCGAACGACGCCGACCGCCCCCGCCGCCGCGGCGGTGGTTTCCGACGCCATGATGGAACCCATAAACACGCCGTGGGTCCAGTTGCGGGACTGGTAGACCAGCGGCACCGTCTTGGCCCGCCGCCCGCCGAAGACAATGGCGGAAAGGGGAACGCCCATGGGGTTTTCAAACTCCGGCGAAATGCAGGGGCAGTTTTGGGCGGGAGCGGTAAAGCGGGAATTGGGGTGCGCGCCCTTTGTCCCCGTCTTCCCGCTCCAGGGATTTCCCATCCAGTCCAAAGCGTTTTTGGGCGGAGTTTTGTTAAGACCTTCCCACCAGACGGTATTGGTTTCCTGATCCAGCGCCACGTTGGTAAAAATCGTGTTTTTATGGGTGGCGGCAAGGGCGTTGGGATTGGATTTCTGATTGGTGCCGGGGGCCACGCCGAAAAACCCGAATTCCGGATTCATGGCCCAAAGCCGCCCGTCTTTTCCCACCCGGATCCAAGCGATGTCATCGCCCACACACCAGGTTTTCCAGCCCTTCTTCCGGTAAATTTCCGGCGGAATCAGCATGGCGAGGTTGGTTTTGCCACAGGCGGAAGGAAAGGCGGCGGAGATATACCGCACCTCCCCCTGAGGGTTTTCAATACCCAAAATCAGCATATGCTCCGCCATCCAGCCTTCGTCCCGCCCAAGGCAGGAAGCGATCCGCAGGGCGAAGCATTTTTTCCCCAGCAGCACGTTCCCGCCATAGCCGGAATTCACCGACATGATGGTGTTGTCCTCCGGAAAATGGACGATGTAGCGGTTCTTTTCATCCAGCGTCGCTTTGGAATGCAGCCCCTTAACATAATCCGGAGAACTGCCCAGCGCATCCAGCACCTTTGCGCCCACCCGGGTCATAATGGCCATGTTCAGGACTACATAGATGGAGTCGGTCAGCTCAATGCCGTATTTGGCGAAGGAAGAGCCGACGACGCCCATGGAATAGGGAATCGCATACATGGTGCGGCCGTTCATGGAGCCGTCGTACAGCCGGTAGAGCTTCCGGTACATCTCCTGAGGATCCATCCAGTTGTTGGTTGGCCCCGCGTCCTCCTGACGGCGGCAGCAGATAAAGGTGCGGCCTTCCACCCGGGCCACGTCGTTCACCGCCGTGCGGTGCAGGTAGCAGCCGGGCAGGCGCTCCTGGTTCAGCTTATGCATCTCGCCGGTGGCGCAGGCTTTTGCCCGCAGGCTTTCCAGCTGCTTCTCCGATCCGTCGATCCAAATGATTTCTTGGGGTTTTGTCAAGGCTGCCATTTCATCTACCCAGCGCAATACCGCCTGGTTATTTGTTAAGGCCATCCTCCATCCTCCTTATTAGCTTCCGATCAAAATGATTCCTTGGGCTGATTGGTTACGGTGCAAGAGCCGCCCCGATCCTCCGGGACAGGGCGGCAAAAGCCGGGATATCCAGCCGCTCCCCCCGAATGTCCGCCGGAAAGCCGCAGCTTTCCAGAATGCCGCGCAGCGTATCTTTGGACAGCCGGCTGCCGAAGACGGCAAAAAGGGCGTTGAGCAACGTTTTCCGCCGCTGGGCAAACGCGGCCCGCACCACCTGGAAAAACAGCGCTTCATCTTCCACCGGAGCCGCCGGATCGCCGCGCGTTTTCAGGGAAATTACCGACGACGTGACTTTGGGCCGGGGAAAAAAGCAGGAAGGCGGCACGTCGAACAAAAGCGTGGGTTCGGCATGATACTGCACAAATACCGAAAACGCGCCATAATCCGCACGCCCCGCCGGGCTGCACATGCGAAGGGCCACTTCCCGCTGCACCATAACGGTGATCCGCTGAAAACAATATGATTTTATGAGCGCCAAAAGAACCGGAGATGTGATATTGTATGGAAGATTGGCACACACCACCGGTTTCAGGCCGGGAAAAGAGCGTTTTACCAGCATCCGCAGATCGGTCTTTAAAATATCGCCGCTTATAAGCTCCACATTGCCGCGGGAGGAAAGCGTTTCCCGCAAAACGGGCAGAAGCCCCCGGTCCAGCTCCACGGCGGTTACCTTCCCCGCCTTTTGGGACAGCGCCGCCGTCAGCGCCCCGATGCCGGGGCCGATCTCAAGAACGCCGCACCCCGCGTCTACTTCCGCGGAGGAAACGATTTTTTCCGGCACGCTGTCGTCAACTAAAAAATTTTGTCCCTTAGATTTGGAAAAGTGAAATCCGTGACGGGTCAGAACCCGGCGTATTTCATTCTGATCACACAAATTCATCCAGCGCTCCGTTCCGCTTTCCCATGCGCGGCAAGGCGTCCGATTCCGCCGCCCTGCACTAGTAATTTAAATCGTTATAAGCAGTATACCACATTATTAGAAAAAAAGAAAAAAATTTGAAATATTTTTTCAAAGTGAACCCTTTTGCAGTCCCACAAGGCGGCTCATAAATCCTGAGCCTTCGGTGAAAACTAATGCCGCGTCTTTTGAAATAACTTTTAGGAGGGATTTTGGTGTATGGACTGATTCCCTTTCGGGAAGAAAAAAATATGTTTCGGTATTTAGATGATTTGGAGCGCAGCTTTTGGGGAAATGTGGGGGAAGGCGTTTCCCAATTCCGCACCGACGTGATCGATCAGGGCGACCACTTCCTGCTTCAGGCGGAGCTGCCCGGCTTTGATAAAAAGGAAATTGAAGTGGCTATTGAGGACGGCAATCTGATCATTCAAGCCCAGCATGAGGAAAAAGGTGAGGATAAGAAGAAGAATTTTATCCGCAGAGAGCGAAAATTTGGTTCCTTTTCCAGAAGCTTCGGTCTTTCCGGCATTGACCCGGATCAAATTACCGCCGCGTATCAAAACGGAGTGCTGGGCATCTCCTTGCCCAAAACCGCTTTGAAGCGGGAAAATCCGGTCAAAAAAATTACGGTGCAGTAGAATTTTAACAAGAAGAAAGGGCCGCCCGAAACGGGCGGCCCTTTCTTCTTGTGTTGTTTTGATTACAGAGTTTTGATGAATATAAAGTTGGGAGGGTATTTTATTGTTATGAAATGTACAAGCTTTGAGTCTTCTTACGATAAAACCACCCCTTTTTTTATGATGATACAGATTGTATCTGATAAATAAAAGCAAACCATGACCAATTTATGAATAAATTGTAAAAGGACAGTGCGGGGCGCCGGATTTTGTGGCCTGTTTTTATTGACACTCCGTTTTTTGACCGATATAATAATATTTTAAATACTTATGCAGGATATTCCTATTCTGTAAATCCAACTGAAGGTGAGAAAGTTAAAATGTCGCTGGAAAAACGATCATGGCACGCAAGTAAGGTGGATGAGGTTTTACAAACACTTCAGTCCGACCGCGAAGGGCTTTCCCAGGGAGAGGCCAAGCGGCGGCTGGAGGAAGAAGGGCCAAACAAGCTGGAGGAAGGCAAGAAAACAAGCGTCATAGGTATATTTTTCAGCCAGTTCAAAGATTTTATGATCTGGGTGCTGATTGCCGCCGCTTTGATTTCCGGGTTCCTCGGCGAATGGGTGGACGCTTCCATTATTTTTGTTGTGATCCTTTTAAACGCCGTTTTGGGATCTATTCAGGAAGCCAGAGCCGAGGCGGCGCTGGAAGCGCTGAAAGAGATGGCGGCGCCTTATGCCAAAGTCATGCGGGAAGGCGTTTTGCTGAAAATTCCCGCGGCCGATTTGGTGACCGGCGACGTGGTGGTGCTGGAAGCCGGGGACGCGGTTCCCGCCGACCTGCGCCTTTTGACCTGCAATTCCTTAAAGGCGGAAGAATCGGCCCTCACCGGTGAATCCGTTCCGGTGGAAAAGACGGCGGAAGCCATTGACGATCCGGACGCTTCCCTGGGCGACCGGCTGGATATGGCCTACACGGGGACCTCCATTACTTATGGGCGGGCTACCGGCGTGGTTACCGCCACCGGAATGGAAACCGAGATGGGTAAAATCGCCACATCTTTGGCCGCGGAAACCAAAGAGACTACCCCGCTGCAGCAAAAGCTGAACAAATTATCCAATGTGCTGTCCATCGGCGTCATTGTCATTGCCGCGGTGATTTTTGTGGCGGGACTGCTGGCCGGCAGAGAAGTGCTGGATATGTTTCTCACCGCTGTTTCCCTTGCGGTTGCCG
>JAQVYO010000071.1 GCA_028708585.1 Oscillospiraceae bacterium | reverse complement strand
AGAGCGGCAAATTATCTTGCGGCATGCCAGCTTTATCTTTTGGACAACCCGCTTCTGGAAAAGCCGCTCAGCAAGGAGCAGATTAAGCGCAAGATCGTGGGCCACTGGGGTACCGTTCCAGGCCAGTATTTTGTTTATACGCATTTAAACAGGGCCATAAAGGAATTTGATCTGGATATGATCTATATTTCCGGACCGGGCCATGGCGGAAACGCTATGGTTGCTCAAGACTGGCTGGACGGCAGCTATGAGGAGGTATATCCGAATATCAGCCGGGACCGGGAGGGAATGCAGAAGCTGTTCAAACAGTTTTCTTTTCCAGGAGGTATTCCTTCCCATGTGGCGCCGGAGACTCCGGGTTCCATTAATGAGGGCGGGGAATTGGGCTACAGCCTTGCGCATGCGTTCGGCGCGGTGACGGATAATCCAAGCCTCATTGCGGCCTGTGTGGTTGGCGACGGGGAGGCCGAAACCGGCCCGCTTGCCACTAGCTGGCAGCTCAATAAATTTATAAACCCAAAAATGGACGGGGCAGTGCTGCCAATTTTGCACCTAAACGGCTATAAAATCGCAAATCCCACCGTTCTTTCCCGTATCACGCACGAGGAGCTGGAATGCTTTTTCAAAGGCTGCGGCTGGTCGCCTCGATTTGTGGAAGGGTCTGAGCCCATGGAAATGCACAGGAAAATGGCGGATACTCTGGACGGGTGCTTGGAAGAAATATGCGATATCCAGGAAAAAGCGCGCGGAGAAGGCGGCGCGGGCCGTCCCCGTTGGCCCATGATTGTGCTGCGGACGCCTAAGGGATGGACCGGCCCTAAAGAGGTGGATGAGAAAAGGGTGGAAGGCTCCTTTCGCGCCCACCAAGTACCAATACAGCCCGACAGCACGGATCACATTCGCCAGATCGAACAATGGCTGAAATCTTATAGGCCGGAAGAGCTTTTCGGCAAAGACGGTTGTCCCGTCCAGGAACTGTTGGAATTTCCCCCCAAAGGGAACCGCCGCATGGGCGCGAACCCCAATGCCAACGGCGGCCTTTTGCTGAGAAATCTTCGTATGCCCGATTTTCGGGATTATGCGGTGGAAGTACCCTTCCCCGGCGCTATTGAGACGCAAGATATGACAGAGCTTGGAAAATTTGTACGCGATATATACAAGCTCAATAAAGAGAAACGAAATTTCCGCGTTTTCGGTCCAGATGAGACATCTTCCAATCGGCTTACTTCCGTTTTTGAAGAAACGGGCAGAGCTTGGGACGGCCAGATTTTTCCGGACGATGAGGGCCTTTCGCCGGACGGCAGAGTCATGGATTCCATGCTGTCTGAGCACGTTTGCGAAGGGATGTTGGAGGGATATCTGCTAACCGGACGGCATGGGTTTTTTAATAGCTATGAAGCCTTTATACGCATTGTGGACTCCATGGTCAGCCAGCACGCCAAGTGGCTGAAAGTTTGCAATCAGCTTCCATGGAGGCAGAGCATCGCCTCCTTAAACTACGTTCTTGCATCCAACGTATGGCAGCAGGACCACAACGGCTTTACCCATCAGGATCCCGGGTTTCTGGATCACGTTGCCAACAAAAAGGCGGATGTGGTGCGGCTTTACCTGCCCCCGGACGCCAATTGTTTGCTTTCCTGCTTCGACCATTGCATCAGAAGCCGGGATTATGTCAATGTCATTATTGCGTCCAAACACCGGCGCCCCCAATGGTTGACCATGGAACAGGCCATCAAGCATTGCGTGCAGGGAATTGGCATCTGGCAGTGGGCCAGCACAGACAGCGGCTGTGAGCCGGATATTGTCATGGCCTGCTGCGGGGATACGCCGACGCTTGAAACCCTGGCTGCGGTTACGATTCTGCGGGAGGCGTTCCCCGAGCTTAAGATACGCGTGGTCAATGTGGTGGACCTGATGAGGCTTCAGTCGGACGAGCAGCATCCCCATGGACTGTCGCAGCGCGAGTATAACGCCATTTTCACAACGAATAAACCGATTGTGTTTGCTTTTCATGGCTATCCGTTTTTAATTCATGAGATGACGTATATGCGCGAGAATAAGAACATCCACGTTCGGGGCTACATCGAGGAGGGAACCATCACGACCCCCTTTGATATGCGTGTTCTTAATCGGCTGGACCGATTCAACCTTGTGCAAACCGCCATATATCACCTGCCTCAACTGGGAAACCGCGGCTCCTACCTGATCCAGCAGATGAAGGATAAGCTGGTGGAGCATAAGCAATATATTTCAGAATACGGGATTGACCTTCCGGAAGTGGCGGAGTGGAAATGGCATTAGCTGAATATTGCTGAATGAGCCTTATTTCTCATTGCCGCCTGGATTTGGATTGCAAAGGAAACAGGGTGAATACGGGAAAAGGGCTTTTACAAATCGGTAAAAGCCCTTTTTGATATTGATCTTGTCATTGCTTCCTTCCTATGCTCGGTTCGCCGACATCGCTTGCATCCGTGTCTTCCAAGGCGAATTTATTTGGCATCAATAATGCGGCATCGTGGTCATATGCATACTTTTTGTAGTAGTATCTGTAATAATATTTGTATTTATATGCGTATCCTGAGCCAAGTTTATGATATTTGATATCGTTTAAGACGCATCCAACCATGCGAGCGCCAACATTGGTCAGCTTTTCTACTGTTTCGGAAATGATTTTCAGAGACGCATATTCTTGGCGTGCGATATAAATCACACCATCCACGCAGCCCGCCAGATTAATCGTGTCTGTGATGGTATATGCAGGCGCCGTGTCAAACAGGACGTAATCATACTGGCTGGCAAATATATTGATGGCATTGTTAAAGGCAGGTGTTGCAAAGATATCTTTCCGTTTATCAATCAGGCTGATAAACGGGATGATGGACAGGCCCACCGGAGCGGAAGCCCGGTAAATGCTTTGCTTGAGATCTTCGGCTGGATTTGGTGTGTCCAGCGTTTCATATAAATCTCTTACTTCATTTTGCGGAATGCCTAAAAGCCGGTAGATGCTGGGTTTGCGCAGGTCGCAGTCGACAAGAAGAACCGTTTTCCCACTGCTCACCAGCGCCATGGCCAAATTGATTGCGGTAATGGTTTTTCCCTCGTTTTCCAAGGTGCTGGTAATCATTAATTTTTTCATATTACTGTTATTGGTTGCATAACGCACAATGGTGCCCAGCATCATATAAGATTCAATAATGGAAGATGGCATCATGGGAGAGTTCAGCAGCATGCCGCTTTTCCGGGTTGCCCGTTTTACATGTGCGATTTCACCCAACGTGGGAATTGAGAGAGAGGACTCCAGGTCGTTTGCATCTTTGACTTTTACGAAAATCAGGCTCAAAAAAAGAGCCAGTCCACACCCAACCAGCAGGCCGATTGCAGCAGCGATAACAACGTTTTTCATGGGATGAACCGAGGTGGGCTTTTGAGGAAGCGTTGCCACGTCCAGCACATTGACGGAGCCGATTTCGACAGTTTCCATCATTGCGCGCGGAGCGACCTCAATAATAGCGTTGGCGATGGTAACGGCCATGTTTGGATCCGGGCATGTCACATTCAAATACAATACCTGTGTATTTTCTACCGCGTTAAGGTTTATGTAAGACTGCAGAACACTGGTTGGAATCTTTAGATTCAATTTTTGATCCACATATTCCATTACACGGTTGCTTTTCAGAACCAGCGTATAGGTGCTGACAAGCTTTTGTGCCAAATAAATGTCAGAAGACGAAGGACTATCGGAATCTTCGTATGCCTGATGGGATTTTGTATTGACGACCATGGATGCCGTAGCGGTATATAGCGGAACATAAGTGTTTATCGTAAAAAAATATGTACCCAGCGCAAACAAAACAACGAGAGCTAAAATGCCCCATTTTCTGCGAAGAAAAAAATATAAAATATCAGCAGGCTTTAATTCGCGGCCGATACCTTTTTCGTCTTTGGAATCCATAATGTTTTTCACCTCTTTCATTACTGAGGATTGGTTTGAAAAGATAAAGCAAAAAATAGACTATTTTATATTGTAACGCATGTGAGGAGCGAATTCAAGAAAATACGGGCAAAAGCAAAAGGAAGACCAAAAAACGAAGGAATGGTCGTACAGATGCTTGACAGATAAATATAAATTATTATATGATCTTATTATTGGAACAATAAGGATTTGATGCATTCTGTATTTCTATTCGTAAAGGGTGTTTGGAAATGAAGATTAAGCAAGGCTTTATGCTTCGGCAAATTGTGGGAACCTGGCTGGTTGTTCCGGTGGGTGAAAAAGTTGTTGATTTCAATGGAATGTTTACGCTTTCAGACTCGGGCGCGTTTTTGTGGAAGCTTTTAGAAGAAAATAAGAACAAAGAGGAACTTTTGGCTTTCCTGTTGGACGAATATGATATTGACAGAGAAACAGCTGAAGCGGATATTGAATGTTTTATGGCTCAGTTAGAAGAATGTAATATCCTGGAATAGATTTTCCTCTTCATAATCTTGACAATCCTGGGAAAAAGGTATTATACTTAAAATGTAATTATAGACGAAAAAGGCAAAGCAGATGAAAATCTGTGTCGCAAAGCTATAGGGCCTGGGTCCTTTCGGAGGATATGGCAGCCAGTTACCGTTGCAAGTTTATTTGCTGCGGTTTTTTTATTGCATAAATGCCATACCGGATGGTTCTGGGTTTTGAGCAAGGTGTATTATTTTCTAAATTGGCGCCTAATTGCATCTTCAACAGAATGCATAGGAGACTTAAAATGAATAGAAGCTTACAGCAGCTGCACAGTGAATTGCAGAAGGAAGCCGCAAGAGAAGGAATCCCGATTTTCGGCGGGTTTGAGCTGACTGCCAGATGCAATTTAAGCTGTAAGATGTGTTATGTGAAGCAGAAAGGTGCGGACGCGAAGCCGTGCGAACAGGAGTTGACAGCCCGGCAATGGATTGATTTAGGACAGGCAGCCGCAGGGCAGGGAACTTTAACGGCGTTTTTAACAGGGGGGGAACCTCTGCTGAGGGCTGATTTTCAAGAAATCTATGATGCGTTTTGCCGAATGGGATTTCGACTTACGCTTTTTACCAATGGCACGCTGATTACCGAAGAATTTGCAAAATGGATTTCTAAGATTCCGCCTTCAACAGTGGATATTACTCTATATGGCGCTTCTGATCATACATATTTTAACTTGTGTGGAATGAAAGATGGATTTCAGAAGGCGATAGACGGTATGGAGCGGCTTTTGCAATATGGAGTGAATGTCCGAGTTAAAACCACCATTGTAAAAACAAATTTACAAGATTATAAAGCCATAAAATCCATTGCCGAATCCTATCATCTGGAGTTTCTCAGCAACACATTGATTCATGGAAACCGGGAAGAAGGCATTCAGAAATGCGCGGAACTACGGCTCTCTCCGGAAGAAATGTACCAAATAAATTTAGATACCCTGGACGAATATGACCGATCGCCGATTGACTTTCAAAAAAGGAAGGATTGGATCAAAAACCTTCCGCCCATGAGCTGCACGGCGGGCAGATGCGCGTTTTTTATCAACTGGGAAGGAAAGCTCACGCCGTGTCCTCTCTTTGTAGCTCCTTATACGGATCCACTTTCTTGTGGCTTCCCGGAAGCATGGAGATTACTCCGGGAAAAAATCAATGAGATTCCAGCCCCTGTGAAATGTAAAACATGTGACAAGCGGGTTTTTTGCCCCGTGTGTCCCCCAAGACTGTATTTGGAAACAGGAAAATTCAATGAGACCTCCGAATATTTATGCTTGATTGCAAAGACAAAAGAACAGACGGCAACCAGGTATCAATATGGAAACAAATTTGGGAAGGGAGATCACGATCATGAAAAAAGCATATCAAAAGCCTCGCATTGAGTTTATTCAGCTGAGGCCGGAAGAGAGGTTGGCGCTTTGCTCCTGGCCAACCGGCTTTACAAGCACCGTTCATTATTCCTGCAATCAGACTTGGGCGGATGTTTCAGGATGGACCGCGCAATGTAATGCGGCCTATAATAATGCGGCTTCCTCTGGGAGCTGAGCTGCAGAATGCGCAGGTACCAATACTTGATTGGCAATCTGATTTTTGACGTAGAGGCGGAAGGCGCCTTTACCCCCGCGGAGGACACCATATTCCGCACGGGGGTAAAACAAGCATTTGACTTACAAAAAAAGAAGATTCAAGTTTTCTGCGGGATTGACGCAAGCATCAGCGTTCCGGATAATGTGGGATGCAGCGAGATTGCGTTCTATAGGGGCAAGGATCAATACGATATTTATTTAAAAGATGCCAAAAATCGGCTCTCCCACATTATCCATGGGGATCAATGGTTTCAAAGTGTGCAGATTACTTCTTCTTTTGCGCAAAAATTGCCATTTGAGGGCAGCGCGGGAGAGGTGCTTTTTCGGACGGCGATTTTGTTTCACCATGGAATTGTCGCACATGCTGCGGCGATCAATTATCAAGGCTCCGGGATTATCTTTTCCGCTCCTTCCGGAGTTGGAAAAAGCACGCAGGCAAATCTTTGGAAACGATATAAAGGCGCCGCCGTGTTGAATGGGGACCGGCCCGCTTTGCGTGTCATAGACGGCGCGGTTTATGTTTATGGTACATTAGGGAGCGGTACGTGGCCCGATTTTCAACCTGCAAGAGCTCCGCTGAAGGCAAGCGTCATGCTTGAGCAGGCAGAGCATAATTCTGTGGAATTACTGCCGCCGGACAGGGCTGTGCAATCTTTCCTACCGCGGTGTTATCTGCCTTTCGGACTTGTAGATTTGCTGGGCAGAGCAATGGATATTGCGGGATCAATTATCAAGAAGGTGCCGGTGCTGCTTTTAAAGTGCCGGCCGGATCATCAAGCTGTGGAGCTAGTAAGTCAATGGCTGAATATATAGCGCCGATTTTAGAAACAAAAATAGCAGTCATTTATCCGGTTTTAAAGAAACTTCTGGACATGGATAAAGACGTGAAGATTACTGTAACTGGGGGCAGTATGTATCCGTTTCTGCGAGGCGGGAAGGACAGCGTTATTTTAGAAAGCGCCGAATGCTATCATCCCCGGAGGTTTGATATCGTTTTGGTCGTCAGGCAGAATCACCAATTTATATTGCACCGCATTGTTGCAATCAAAAAGGACTCGTTTTATATCTTAGGAGATGCACAGAAACGGAAGGAAGGGCCTTACACCACCGGCCAAGTTGCCGCGGTTGTTAAAGACGTTTGCCGGAACGGTAAAACTATCTCAACGAAAAGCTTTCAATGGCGGATTTTATCCCGTTTCTGGCATTGGCTTACTCCTATGCATCTTTTTTTGATTCGGATTCATATCAAAATCCGAAGCTTTTGTCGTGCCTATCTGTAATACGAAAAGGTGCTGGACTATGAGA
>JAQVYO010000070.1 GCA_028708585.1 Oscillospiraceae bacterium | reverse complement strand
CTTGAAAAAATCATTTAGATTGAGGGAAACATTTGGTTTAATGCAATTTTTAATATAAATTGCGGCAAAACATCCGAGAATAGCGGTTGTAGTCAGCAAAATCAAAAGCAGGGATCCCAGAATGCGCGCCACAAAGGGACCAGTGCGGGGATTTTTTTGGTAAGGCTTGTTTTCTTTTCGCCCAGAAGACACAAGATGCCACCTCCATTCTCAGATTATACAGAATGGCCATACGCCGTCTCCCATTCTGCGGCTATTATATCATAGCCTGTCAAATGAATTCTTCACATGGGAATTGTACTATTTTAATCACTATTTTGAATATTTAATTTTTTCCATTTTTTTAAAATATATGTATATCCCTTTGCTATTATGGGCAAAACAGATCATAGAAGCATATGAAAAGGAGGTGTGCCAAATGCTTCGAAAAACGAGACTTGTTATATGTGCAGCGGCGCTGCTTCTGGCTCTTTGCACGCTGTGCACTGCCGGTGTACATCAGATTAAGACATCCGTTCCGCAAAATACTGCCGCCAGCGCTTTATCTGCCGGACAGAAAACCTTGACGCTTTCTGGGCGGGAGGCGGCAAAAGCGCTCTATGTTGTAAAAGAATATCAAGGGCAAATCTGCGTCTTTTCGCCAGGGGAAAACCTTCCGGAGCTGACCACTGGAATTCCGGCGGACACTCTGCGGGCGGGGGACCGTTTATTGTTAAAAAAGGGAATCCAGGTGGATAGCCAGGAAGCCTTGGCCTCTCTTTTGGAGGATTATGGATACTAAAACGCAAGAAAAGTCGCCTCTTTTTGGAAAATAATAAGGATTCCTCCGCCGCACGACGTCTCAAGTGGAACGTGCGGCGTTTTTTTGCCTGCAACGGATGTACTGGACCTTCCCAAAATTTGAAGTTGGTATTTCAAAGAAAATAATGATCTTTTTATGTAAAAATCATATAAAAAGCGGTGATAAATGACAAAATCATCGCTCTTTTGCACATGAATTTTCAGCAATACATGAAAAACCTATTGCTTTTTTTTCGTATTGCGGGTACAATAAGGGCAGTTCAGAAGATTACGGCGGAAGGGGGACTTTCCCATGAGCGACGAATATGGAAGCGATTTTATCACCATCGTTGATGAAGACGGCAGCGAATTTGAATTGGAGCATTTGGACACAATGGAATGGAATGATGAAACTTATATGGCTTTTCTTCCAGCGGAGGAGGCGGATCCGGCAAAGCCTGATTTTGACGATGAAGAATACGGATTGATTATATTAAAAGTCGTTGAAGAGGATGGGGAGGAACAGCTTGTCACATTAGACAGCGAAGAAGAACTGGAAGCCGTTTATCAGCTTTTTATGGAGCGGATTTTCGAGGACGAAGAAGAATAAAAATCACGATTTAAATTTGGAAATCTCCCTGCTCGGTGCGTGATGGGCCTTATTAAACCCACATTATGAAAACGGGACGCTGGAACAACTCACATTGTGGTTTGCAGGCCTCCCGCTCTCTGGAGCGGAAGTTGGAAGCAGAAAAGCGATGTGGAGGCGACCCACCTGCCGGTATGTGCAGGTTATAATTGGGTTCGCACGGCCAGAGCGGGGATTTTTCAGAGGAAAAACGCGGCGCCAAGCAGCGCCGCGTTTTGATTTTCTTGTTCCATGAAGACGTTTTTGGTGTCTTTTTAAAGGACCAACGTTCCGTTTTCGTCTTCCAGGAGAATTAAAATCTGTTCCTGGACGCCGGTTGCGGCGTTAATATATAGGAGATAGTGCTTTCCATCCATGGAGCCGCACTTATATTCATAACAAAATCGCTCGTTTTTTCCTTGCGTTGGGATGATTGCAAGGCCTTGCGAGAGTATTGTAAGGTCGGATGCAATCAATTTACGTGCCTGCGGCTCTGCAATTTTTGGCGCGGGAATCGCGCGTGCGGTATGATTCATAGTATAACTGGAGGCATCGAACCCCACAAGCTGGCCTGTGTCTGCGGCAATGGATATTTTGATAAGATCCGGGTAACAGGTGACGCCTCCTTGCGTGTAAGCAAAATTAACGGTCACGATGCCTTGATACGTTGTCCAGTAGTTTTCTGCCATGCAGGAAAAACCGTGCTGGTCTAAAAATGCATGGGCAATTTGGACGCAATCTTTGGGCGTATAGATTGTTTTTCCAACTGTTCGGGAATCATTGAACGATAATATTTTGCCGCCTTTTTGAGTGACTTCAATATATTTTTGCCCACCTGTTTCATCGGCGGAAAAGCGATAGGTGGGGATTTTTCCCTCCCCCTTGAAGGCGAAATGAAGCTGATCCGTTTTAAGGCCCAAAAAGAGCGCTGCGTTTTCCTGTGCCTTGGCCTGAGAGATTTCCGGGAGGTTTTCCAGGATTTTGGAAGATTGGTTTTCCAGCTGGGAAGAAAATGGCCCGTCATAGACCAATGTGGGCATTTCAGGAAATTCATGTTCGATTTCCTGCATGTCTCCTGTGGAAGACCCGGTGACCTCCTGTTTTTCCGCTCCAGAAAGACGTTTTTTTGCCTGATCCAGATTTTCCAAAGTAATGGCGCCCGCGTTGATATCCGACTGAAGGTTCAAAAGGCTCTGAGAAAGATTTGTTGCGATGCCAGAGAGAGACCGGATGTTTTCCCTGTCCACATCGGAAAGGGTTTCCTGGGCCGCTGCCCGCCGGGAAAGTGCTGTTGTATAATCCCCAACCCGGGCGATAAAATCGGATGTTTTTCCAAGGCTGACATGAGAATAGGGTATTTCACCCAGTGCCATTTGAGCGGCGGATGCTTTGCTGGACAGGTTTGTGCAGATCGCGGAAAGCATGGCAGGGGAGGTGGCGTATAACCCTTTTTGCAGGGAGGTGTTGATCTCTTCAATGTTGGTGGTCAGTTCGGAAAAAGCATGCTGATAGGTATTGGTCAAATAAAGTTCCAGCTTTTTTGTCCTCTGCCATGCGGAAAAGGTCAGGCCGCCTGCGGCAATTAAAACAGCCAGCGCAAAACAGATGACGCGGATGAAAGCCCGGCGGGATAGCGTCCGTTTCATTTTAAATTGCCTCCTCTATCGGTTGCGGGCGTTTGTTGATTTGCCCCATGCCGGGCTTATTTTCACCGTAAAAAAGGGGGTTATACTTTATTTTTGCTGTAAAAATTGAACAGTCTTTTTTCAGCAGTCGGCAAGCGGGGCATTTTTTATTGATTTTATCACTAAACTGAATCCTCGCCCTGAAAAAAACCGGCCGGCGCTTCATTTTTTCAGCGAAGCGCCGGCCAAAATCGGATTATCCTAAAATCGGTTTTTTTCCAGCTTGTGCACGCCAAAATCAATGCGTTTGAGCGTTTCATCTTTCCCGAGAATCGCGCAGATTTCAACCGCTCCGCCTGGAGTTGTCAGCTTTCCCGAAACGGCAACCCGCACAGGCCACAAAATGACGCTGTTTTTCACAGCCTTTTGTTCTACGAGGCCAAACAGCGCCGTGTGGATGGCTTCCGTGTCCCATTGGGTAAGCGCCCTTAAAATGGGAAGAGCCGTTTTTAGCGATTCCAGAGAAGAGTCCAACGTGCTTTTGGATTTTTTATGAACGAAAAGCGAAACATCATATTCCGGAAGCGATTGAAAAAAGTCTACCCGTTCAGGAATATCGGTCAGCTGGAGGCATCTGGGCTGAAGTAAGGGGGCGATTCGTCTGAGGTCGATGGATGGGGTTTGAACGGCTTGCCGCATATAGGGTTCCGCCGCTTTGTAAAACGCCTCTGGGGACATTGCCCGCAGATAAAGACTGTTAAAATACGTCAGCTTTTCCATGTCGAAGATGGCTGGGGATTTGGAAATGCCCGTAATATCAAACACATCGATTAGCTGAGATAGGGAAAAGACCTCTTCTTCTCCTCGGGGGCTCCAGCCCAAAAGCGCTACATAATTCAAAATTGCCTGGGACAGATATCCCATTTCCACAAGATCTTCATAGGAAGGGTCTCCCCGGCGTTTGGACATTTTGTGATGGGCATCCCGCATAACCGGCGCACAGTGGACATAAGTCGGGATTTCCCAGCCAAACGCCTGATACAACAGATTGTATTTTGGCGCTGAGGACAGATACTCCGATCCTCGTACCACATGGGTGATCCCCATTAAATGGTCGTCAATTACATTTGCAAAGTTATAGGTGGGAAGCCCGTCGGATTTCATCAGGATAGTATCGTCCAGTTCATCGTTTTCCACGGCGATCTCCCCGAATACCACGTCGGAAACCGCAGTGACGCCCTCAGGCGGAATGCGTTGCCGGATTACATATGGGATGCCGGCCTTTAATTTTTCGTTAATTTCCTCCGGGGTTAGATGGGCGCAATGACCGTCATATTTGACGGCGCGTTTCCCATCCCCGGTATTGCGCAGGGCGGAAAGGCGTTCTTCGTCACAAAAACAACGGTAAGCGCCGCCTTTTTGGATGAGAAGCTCCGCATAATTTTGATAGATCTCCCGGCGGTCCGTTTGAATATAAGGTCCCACCGGACCACCCACATCCGGCCCCTCGTCGTGTTCCAGGCCGCAGTCGGCAAGAGTTTTGTAAATGACATCAACCGCGCCTTCGATCAGCCGTTCCTGGTCGGTATCCTCAATCCGCAAAATGAATTTGCCGCCGGCGTGCCGGGCTATTAAATAGGTATAAAGCGCCGTGCGAAGGTTTCCCACATGCATATATCCGGTAGGGCTTGGAGCAAACCGGGTGCGCACTTCTCCTCGGGGAATCAGGGCTTCCATACGATCAAAATACTCCAGATCCAAAGCCATATAACGGCCTCCCAATTTTTGATTTCATTCAAGTTCTACACGCCTTGATGCGGCTTGACAGTTTGCAAGCCAATATTCTTTATATCTTAAATTTTTATTGCCTGGTTGTCAAGTTCTGCCGTTTGAGTCCCCATATGAGCCACTCAGAACGACGGCAAAACGAAGCAGGGGAGACGCAAGAAGGTATTTGGGGAAATATATGGCCCGAGATACAGCTGATGGTTCTGTTGAGCCCCCCTTTTTTCACCATTGAAGCAGGCGGGCATCTTTCCATTTTAGGGCGGCGGGGAAGTTTGTCAAGACTTGTCAGAAGGACAGAGGTATGATACAATTGTTCAACCAAAGTTTACGGGAGCGAAGGAACTCCTATGTTAGGGCAGCGGCTTGCGCGCCATACATGTGCAGCATATCAATAATGTTCTGGGAAAAACGCCGGGTTTTTATAATAGCCACAGGTAAGAACGGCGCGCATAGCTTTGGATAGAAGGAGGAATGCTCCGTGGAGGAGCTCACAATTTCAAATCGGATGTCCGGCCTAAATCCCTCGGCTATCCGCGAAATTCTAAAGGTAACGACAAACTCCAATGTGATTTCCTTTGCCGCCGGGAATCCCGCGGAAGAGACTTTTCCGGTCTCCGAACTAAAGGAACTAGCGGTGGAACTGTTTCAGAAACACGGCTTCATGGCGCTGCAATATGGGCTGACCGAAGGGTATGCGCCTCTCATTGAGCAAATCCGCCTGCGGCTGCGGGAAAAGTACGCCATCGGCCGGTCAATGGACAAAGTTATGATTTTGTCCGGCGGCCAGCAGGGTCTGGACCTTTCCGCCAAATGCCTCCTGAATGAAGGAGACACAGTGCTTTGTGAGGCATACAGCTTTATCGGGGCGCTGAATACCTTCCGTTCTTATGGCGCCCGGCCCGTAGGAATTCCAATGGACGAGGAAGGAATGGACCCGGACGCGCTGGAACTTGCGCTCAGGCGAGAGAAAAACGTGAGGCTTATTTACACCATTCCAACCTTTCAAAACCCCATGGGTGTAACCATGTCTTTTGCCCGGCGCAAGCGGATTTACGAGCTTGCGGTGCGGTATAACGTGATGATTTTAGAGGATTCGCCTTATTTTGAACTGCGCTATTCCGGCTCGTATGTGCCGGCCATAAAAACCCTGGACGAAACCGGACATGTGATCTATGTCGGTTCTTTTTCCAAGGTGATCTCTCCTGGGCTGCGTGTGGGGTTTCTGTGTACCAGATCTGACCTGGTGTCTAAACTGGTGGTGGCAAAACAGGGAGCGGATGTGCAAACGCCTCTGCTCACTCAAATGCTGGTATCCAGCTATTTGGAACGGTACGATTTGGATGCGCATATTGAGGACTGCCGTGCGCTATACAAAGAAAAGCGGGACCGGATGATTTCCAGAATGGAAGCTTGTTTTCCGGATCCAGCGACTTTTACAAGGCCGGCGGGAGGCTTATTTCTTTGGTGTGAGATTCCGGAAAACATTTCCGGGACGGCCTTTTGCAAGGCGGCTGGAGAGCGGGGTGTGGTCTGTGTGCCAGGCGGGACATTCCATCCCAGCGGGGACTTGAAGAGTCCTTGCTTCCGGCTGAATTACTCTATGCCCTCTCTGAAACAAATCGATCAAGGCATTGATATTTTGGCGGATTGCCTTTCGGCAATCCTGCCATAAGTAAGGAAGGATCTGTATGGAAAAGAAAAAACCCGTTATATTCAGCGGTATCCAGCCCAGCGGGAAGATCACACTGGGTAATTATCTGGGCGCCCTGAAAAACTGGTCTCAGATGCAGGAAGACTATGACTGCATTTACTGTGTGGTGGACGAACATGCCGTCACGGTGCGGCAGGAGCCGGCAGCGCTGCGGCGGCAGTCACTGGAGCTGTTCGCTCAGCTTTTGGCCTGTGGCCTTGATCCGGATAAATGCATTCTTTTTATCCAGAGCCATGTTCCTCAGCATGCGGAGCTGGCCTGGATTTTAAATTGCTATACAATGTTTGGAGAATTATCCCGCATGACCCAATTTAAGGATAAAGCGGAACGCCACAGGGATAATATCAACGCGGGTCTGTTTACCTACCCTGCCTTAATGGCGGCGGATATTCTGCTTTATCAAAGCGACTTGGTTCCCGTGGGAGAAGATCAGCGTCAGCATGTGGAGCTTACAAGGGATATCGCTACCCGGTTTAATAGCATATATGGGGATGTGTTTACCTTGCCAGAAGCCTACATTCCCAAAGTGGGCGCAAAGGTGATGAGTCTCACGGAGCCGGATAAAAAAATGAGCAAGTCGAGTGAAAATGACAATTCCTATATCCTGGTGATGGATCGGCCGGAGGACGTCATGCGTAAATTTAAAAAGGCGGTGACCGACAGTGATGCCCGGGTTATGAGATCCTCGGGCAAGCCGGGGGTAACAAATTTGATTACCATTTATGCTGCTGCGACACGGGAAAGCCCCGAATCGGTGGAAGCAAGATTTGCAGGGCAGGGCTACGGTGTGTTTAAGCCCGCAGTGGGCGAGGCGGTTGTGGAGCTGTTGCGGCCAATCCGGGAAAAGACCATGGAGTTGCTGC
>JAQVYO010000069.1 GCA_028708585.1 Oscillospiraceae bacterium | reverse complement strand
AAAGCACGCCTGTAAAAGACATCTTCTGTCAAGGAAGGCGAGAATACGCGCGGACGATTACACGATCTCAAATTCACGATATGCCATTCGTCCCTAATTTTTATCCGGCTTGACAATAAAAATGCCGGCCCGGCAGTCCTTTCATGAAGTGGTTTTTGAAAGCGGAAAAAACGCAAGCAGTTAAAGCGCCATAAGTTCAGATTCCTTTTTGGACGTAAGCAAATCCAGCTCTTTGCAGTATTGATCCGTAAATTCCTGCATATCTTTTTCGTATTCTTTCAGATCATCTTCCGTAAGTTCCGACTTTTTCTTCATAGCCTTGAATTTTTCCATCGCTTCCCTGCGGATATTCCGGATGGCAACTTTACCGTTTTCCCCATATTTGTGCACCTGCTTTGTGAGATCGCGGCGGCGCTCCTCGGTCAGCTGTGGAAAGTTTAGTCGAATTACCTTCCCGTCATTCTGAGGGTTAATCCCCAAGTCGGAAACTAAAATTGCTTTTTCAATCGTCTTTACCAAACTGGCATCCCAAGGCTGAATCATCAAAGTGCGCGGATCGGGAGACGAAATCGTTGCGACCTGCTGCAGGGGAGTGAATGTGCCATAATAATCTATGGTGATTTTATCCAGCACCGCAGGAGTGGCCCGCCCCGCACGCACAGAAGCAAAATCGCCTGCCACCACCTCTAAGGTTTTTTTCATTTTTTCAATATACTCTTGATACTGCTCTTTCATTTAAGGTCACTTCCTTTCTATTCCTTCACAATTGTTCCGATATTTTCACCCATAATGACCCGGTATATGTTCTTCGGATCTTGAAGGGCAAAAAGGACCACGGGAATCTTGTTGTCCATAGACAGAGAAGTTGCGGTGGAATCCATCACTTCCAGATGCTGGGCCAAAATATCGTCATAGGAAATGCTGTCGTATTTGACCGCATCGGGATCCAATTTGGGATCCGCGCTGTAGACCCCGTCAATATTTTTTGCCAACAAAATGACATCCGCGTCAATTTCCGCCGCACGCAGCACAGCTGCCGTGTCCGTGGAAAAAAACGGGCTTCCGGTTCCGCACCCAAAAATAACCACCCGCCCTTTATCCAAATGCCGGATAGCTCTGGACCGGATGTAAGGTTCCGCGATGGCGCGCATTTCAATAGCGGTCTGAACCCGAACATCCACTCTCCGCTGCTCCAGCACATCGGCCAAGGCCAGACAATTCAAAACCGTAGCCATCATTCCCATATGGTCGGCCCGGGTCCGGTCCATCTTCCCGCCGCCGTCTTTCACACCGCGCCAGAAGTTTCCACCTCCTACAACAATCCCCATCTGCACGCCCGTGGCCACACAGTCCCGTATTACATCACAAACTCGGCCGATCACTTCAAAATCCAGGCCATATCGTTTATTGCCCGCCAGCGCTTCTCCGCTGACCTTTAGCAGCACCCGTTTATATCGCGGATCTCCCATCCTTCCACTCCCCTCAGTTGCAGAGGGCAAAGGCCATGTCCTCCCCTCCCATACATAAGGAGCGGGAAAGCCTTCCCCTTGTTATCTTTCCTATTCTAATATAATATTTCCTTTTTGCAAAGGGGGTAGGATAAGTTTTTTTCTTTTGCGTGTCCTATTCTACGTCAAACGTAATATTTCCCGCTTTAACCGGGAGATAATCCGCTTTTCCAGACGAGAAATATAAGATTGAGAAATTCCCAGCAGATCCGCCACTTCCTTTTGGGTTTTTTCTCGATACCCGTTCAACCCGAACCGCAGGATGATAATCTGCCGTTCCCGGTCGGATAGTTTTTCAATTGCTTGGAACAGAAGTTTGCGGTCCACATCTTCCTCGATGGGCCGCATCACAAGATCGCTGTCAGTCCCTAAAATATCAGACAGAAGAAGTTCATTTCCATCCCAGTCGGTATTGAGCGGTTCGTCAAATGATATTTCGCTTTTTTGGGCTGAATTCTTCCGCAGATACATCAAAATTTCATTCTCAATGCAGCGGGAGGCATATGTAGCCAGTTTGATATTTTTATCCGGCTTATAAGTATTGATTGCCTTAATTAAACCGATTGCACCGATGGAAATCAAATCCTCAATATTGATCCCGGTGTTTTCAAAGCGCCTGGCGATATACACAACCAACCGGAGATTGCGCTCAATCAGCTGGGGCTTGACCTGTTCATCTCCCTCGGCCAGTTGTCCAATCAAAGTGCTTTCTTCTTCTCTTGTAAGCGGCGGGGGCAGAGTATCGCTTCCTCCGATATACATGGTCTTGTCCGGAGACAAAAGCCCCAGCCGGTCCATCAGCCGTATGAAGCGAAGATAGAATGCCATATTCCAGATGTTTTTCATATTCAACCCGTCCTTTCTCTTTCCGCAAAATTTCTTTCATTGTTCCCATATGGCAGAGCCTTCCCGGTTTATTTGCTCGTTTTTTCATTTCCTGCCAGCCATATACCATCGTCCTTTTCCAAAAAAACCGGGGAAAGCGGCACGAGAGGCGTCTTTTGTTTCATCATCTTGACAACCCACCAGAGCATGATAAGCTCCTCCGTCGGACAGACGGTTGGGGGAAAGCGCTGCCAGCATGTTTTTTTGCTTTTTTCCCCCAATCACCACCTGATCCATTCTCAGCGCCATCAGCAGTCCGCAGTTCACACCCACCGTTTTATAGGGAATCAGCCGCAGCCATTTTCCATATCCCGCCGCGGCCGCTTTTTCCAGTGCGCCAGCCGGGTCTTCCAATCCGTTTTCCATGAAAATACTAAAAAGCTCATGCGGCAGAATTGAACCAATCGCCTCAGCTTCCGTCACCAGAGCCGGAGCATTGGTAAGCGGATCAGTCAATGTATTTCCTGTGTCCATCAATGCTTGTATGTCCGTCGTTTTATTTTGGAAGGTCAGCGTTATGGATAAGATATCTTTTTGGCTTCCCCCGTGCTGGGCTGTTCTTCGAAAAACAAAGGTAAAAAGCAAATAGCAGATTGCAAAGGAAAGAAGCAGTTCCCGCATTCCCGCGGCGCCCAGCAAATTATTATAATCCAGCTTCCCCTCGCTAAGTATGGAAAGCGCCAAAACCCCGCCGCCAAATGCAAAGGATACGCCGAAAAAGATCAGTACCATGCGCAAAAAATGGCGCACTCCTCCAAATGAAATCAACACCACCAGCACTGCTATGCAAAGCTTGAGGGCCGGCGAGGTAAGAAAGGAACAGCCGGGCAGATACACCGCCACCGCATAGAGCGCGCCAAAACATGCACCAATTCCCATGCGCAGGCGGTACATCCTCTGGCCCGAAAGCCGTGCGGCGGCGGCCAGAAGCAAATAATTCAGAACCAGATTCAGAAGAAAAACGCTGTCTATGTAAACTACTGTCATGCCGCTCCTCCTTCCGCCAGCCGGAACGCCTTGAGCACAGGTTCTGATACACTGGGGCGAACAAGGCAAACACTAAAATTCGCTCGGGACTTTTCATTGTTTCCAGCGCCGGACGCTGCAAAGTCAACATGTATTCAGAAAGCGGCGCATCCGCCGGGTATTTTGTCCGGCGGGTATTATTATAAAACGGACCTTCGAAAAAAAAAGTCGCAACCGGGGAATCCCCTGCAAAGGCAAACCACCCGAAATTTTCAACGGGCCAGCCAATCTATTAGCCGGCTCATCCATGATAAAACCGTACAATATTAATTATATTTCATACACGGGTAAACATGTCATAAAAAACGCGGTTCATTCCGAGCAGTTCACAAGCAAGGGCCAAAGCCTTGTTTACAGAGCTTTGGCCCTTGCAGACTGTCGAAAACGGCTTACCCTCCTCGACAAAAGGACACCACTCATGCAGGGTGCTCACCGCTTACCTGCATGAGGGTGTCCTTTCTGATCCAACGCATAAGTCGCCGGAAAGGAGGGATTGAATTTTGCTTCCGCCGTGCACGGGGGAAGCTCTGCGAATCTTTTTTACGGAAGCAGGGTTTTTCAATCAGCGGAAAAGGACCAAAGTTCCGTAATGGAACTTTGGTCCTTTTCCGCTGATGCCGGCTGGCGGCATAGACCTGTTTAGATGCCGCGCATCCGATCTTTCCGAATTCTGACTTCGCCGGCCAGAGCGCCGTCCAGCATGCGCAGGAACTTTTCCCGATCATCAGGAAGCGTTCCTTTTAGGGGAAGATAGTTGGAAGCGTGGTTGCTTGTAAAATGGATGCCTTGTACGGTCAATCCTTCTACAAGCATTTTGGTTTCCAGCAGCGCTTCCTCTGCGGACATTGTCTGAAAACGCCCTTCCTGAATATCCCGATACAGCTTGGTTCCCGGCGTTGGATTGTAGGTCATGGCCGAAATGTGCTGAGGTTTCATCGCGTTGATCATTTTCACTGTAGCCGGAACATGATTCGTCTTACTCTCTCCGGTGCCCGCAAGGCCCATCAGCACAATGGTCCAAAGATCTATGCCGCTTTCCACCAGCATCTGCCCTGCCTTCAGCATTCCGGCGGCGTCTACGCCCTTGTTGACCGCTTTCAACAACGCATCGTCGCCTGTTTCAACACCAAGATACGCTCTTCCCAAGCCGGCTTCATGAAGCGCTTTCAGTTCCTCCGGCGTTTTGCCCAGCGTTCCGTTGGGGCTTGCATAAATGGTCACGCGCTCCAGGGAAGAAAAGCTGCTATGCAGTTTGTGTAAAATTTGCAGCAAATCTTCCGTAGGCATGGCAATTGCGTCTCCGTCGCAGATGAAAACCCGCGTCAGGTCCCCGTAATACTCTTTTGCCATATCGATATCTTCCAGAATATCCGCCAAAGGGCGAACCCGGTACCGCTTGTCTTTGTACATCCCGCAGAACGTACATGCGTTATGGGAGCACCCAATGGTAGCCTGCAGAAGATAGCTGCGCCATTCTCCTGGCGGCCTGTAAATGTCTCCTTCATACCTCATGATAGTTTACCTCCAAGACTTCTTGTATTGTTTTACAAAATGTGTCCATCTCTTCTTCCGTCCCAATGGTAACCCGAAGATAGTTGTCAATTTTGGGGCGGTTGAAATAACGAACCAAAATGCCCCGGTCTCGAAGATCCTGATACAGGCTCCGGGCCGGAGCTCGTTTATGGCTGATGAATATAAAATTGGCCGAGGATTCCATCACGCAAAAGCCCATAGATTTTAGCCTTGAAGCGGTGTGGTTGCGCACCAGGGAAACCTTTGCCAGCATTGCCCGGTAATATGCCTCGTCTCTCAGAGAAGCTTCCGCTCCCACCAAAGCCAGGCGGTCCACTGTATAAGAGTTAAAAGAATTCTTCACGCAATTGAGGCCCGCAATCAAATCCGCGTCCCCCATCGCATATCCAACGCGCAGGCCAGCCAAAGAACGGGACTTAGACATGGTTTTCACAACCAGAAGATTTTTATAGCTGTCCACCAACGACACCGCCGAGTCCCCCCCAAAATCCACATATGCCTCGTCAACCAAAACAACGCAGTTTGGATTTCCTTCCAGAACTGTTCTGATCTTGCAAACCGGAACAGACTTGCCCGTCGGCGCGTTGGGATTCGCAAGAACTACACCGGCATAATCTCCGCAAAATTCCTGCACAGGCAGATTAAAATACTCGGTAAGTGGAATCTCCCGGTAAGGGATATCGTAAAATTGGCAGTATACCGGATAAAAGGTATAGGTGATGTCCGGAAAAACAATGGTCTTTCCAGGACTAAAAAACGCCTGAAAAGCAAATGCCAGCACCTCGTCGGATCCATTCCCCACAAAAACCTGTTCGCTTGCCAACCCATAGTAATTTGCAATGGCACTGCACAGGCTTGCCGCCTCCGGATCCGGATAAAGACGCAAATTTTTGTCTGCCGCAGCTTTGATGGCCTCCAGCACTTTTGGAGAGGGCGGATAGGGATTTTCGTTTGTATTTAATTTGATAAAACGCTTGTCCTTTGGCTGCTCTCCCGGTTTGTACGGAGTCAGGTCTTTGATGCGGGAACTCCAAAACGTTTTAATAAAAACCGCTCCTTTCGCTTTAGGGCGTATCGTTTCAAAAAACGCGCACCCTGCCCGGTATCGATTCGATTCCGCCTTCCAGGCGGAGGCCCGCAGCCGGCTGCTGTAATAATCGTCAGTTCTGCGGGTGTTCTATTTTTAAAATGCGTTTTTCCAATTTGCTGCGGGGGGCCATGATCTCATGGCCGCATCCCAAACATCTCAGTTTAAAATCCATCCCCGTGCGCAGAACCTGCCACCGGCTTTCCCCGCATGGATGTTTTTTTTTCATCACCAAAACGTCTCCAATCCGTACATCCAATCTTACGCTCTCCCCTCTTTCTCTGTGCCGGTCATGCCCTACCCGGCAATTTCAAATAGAAAACCGCATATAGTGATAGAACAAAACGGATGTTATCACAAGGAGGAAGCATATGAACAGCTATTTGCCGGAAGGAAAACTTCTGCTCACAGAATATAATCAATCTTACTTATCTTCACCGGCAGGCCTGCAGAAAGCCATGGATACCGGTCAAATCCTGGAAGCTCAGGCCGTTCGCTGCGATGCGGCCCATAATCTTTTGGTGGATTTAAACGGCGTGCCTGGCATCATTCCGCGAGAGGAGGCGGCTTTGGGCATTGAAGACGGCTCCACCCGGGAAATCGCGATTCTATCCAGAGTCGGAAAATTGGTTTCCTTTACAGTGGAATCACTGGATTTTTCCGGTCAAACGCCTGAGGTGCTCCTTTCCCGAAAACGCGCGCAGCAAATGGCGCTTCGTCACCTGATGAAAACATTGCTGCCCGGAATGATCATTCCCGCTAAGGTCACACATATCGAGCCGTTTGGTGTTTTTGTGGACATTGGATGCGGCGTAAACTCTATGATTAGCATTGAAAACATATCTGTTTCAAGGATTTCTCATCCAAACCAGCGGTTTGCATTTGGAGACGATATTTATGCAGCGGTCCTGAATGCCGACCCCGCGACCGGCCGCGTTATGCTGACGCATCGGGAGCTTTTGGGCACATGGGCGGAAAATGCCGCGCAGTTTTTCCCGGGCGAAACGGTTTCGGGCGTGGTGCATGGTGTCAAAGACTATGGAATTTTTGTGGAACTCACACCAAATCTCTCCGGCCTTGCGGAACCCGGTTCCGGTTTTGAAGACGGAGACCATATCTCTGTATACATCAAATCCATTCTCCCTGAACAGTCCAAAGTAAAGCTGCTCATTATCGATAAAATTATGTCGCCCGTCCGCCGGCCTCCGCTGGACTATTTTCTCACCGGAGGCCGTATATGTCATTGGATTTACCGGCCCGCCCGAGCTGGTAAACCGGCTGTGGAAACGGGTTTTTATTAATCGTCCGCTTCCGCTTCCGCTCTGACCCGCTCCCAGTATTCCTTTGCGGCGGACTCCGCCTTATTTTCGCCAAATCCGTAGTAACGGGCATTCTGGAGC
>JAQVYO010000068.1 GCA_028708585.1 Oscillospiraceae bacterium | reverse complement strand
GAAAGTAAGCAAAAACACAACGATTACGGTGGATATTTCCAGCGGGCCGGAAACTATTGAAGTGCCAAACCTTGTGAATAAGGAATATAACACCGCTAAAAGGCAGTTGGACG
Source organism: Oscillospiraceae bacterium (assembly GCA_028708585.1). Classification (GTDB taxonomy): domain Bacteria; phylum Bacillota; class Clostridia; order Oscillospirales; family Oscillospiraceae; genus RGIG529. The sequence continues at coordinate 7,513 of JAQVYO010000068.1, read as the reverse complement.
CATTGAATCTTACATCAGATGTCGAGTATACGTCCTCTCAAACGGTAACAGAAGGGTACGTTATCTCCACCACGCCATCCGTTGGGACCCCGCTCTCCCCAGGCGGAACCGTGCACCTAGTGGTCAGCACGTGGCCTGAGAACGTAGATGTTGTAGTTCCTACGTTGGTTGGGCTGTCCGAAGAAGACGCTCGCAGTACGATTAAGGATCTAGGCTTTAAGGTGGGAACGGTGAAGCATGTTCCCAGCAACCAATTGGCAGGTACTGTTGTATATCAAAGCGTGCCTCCCGCAAGCGAAGTACCGGAAGGAACCACCATTTATTTGCAGGTCAGCTCCGGCCCTTCCACGGTTTCTGCCGCTCCTTCCGAGTCGGCTCCAACAGCGTCGCCTTCTGTTACGGCATCTTCAGATCCCACCAAAACACCTACCAAGAGCAAAAAGGTAACTGTCAAACTGCCTTCCGGCGAAGGCATGGTGCAAGTGCGTATGCTATACAATGGCGAACAGGTTTATGAACAAACGGTGAACCGCAGTCTTGGGACTATTTATCCCACGATTAATGGGTCGGGCAGCGGCACACTGAATATTTACTTTGATGGGACGCTATCCAACAGCACCTCCATCAGTTTTGATTAGCGGCTATATGGACGGTATTATTATAAAAGCTGTAAGCGGTTTCTATTATGTCTATGATGGAGAGAAAACGGTGGTATGCAAAGCACGTGGCCGGTTCCGCCATGAAGGGATTACCCCTTTGGTGGGCGACCGGACTTCGGTTGCGTTATCCGAGGATGGAACAGGCGTTTTAGAGGCCATAGCCCCACGAAAAAATAAATTTGCGCGGCCGCCTATATCCAATGTGGACCAACTTGTCATTTTCGCTTCTGAAGCGCCGCCCCGCACGGATCCGTTTCTGATCGACCGAATTGCCGGAGCAGGAGCCGCGCAGGGCTGCCGCTGTATGATCTGCATCAACAAGTGTGACCTTGAGGCAGGGGACCGCCTCTTGAAAATCTATTCCAAGGCGGGGTTTGACACCTTGCAGATCAGCGCCAAAACAGGTGCCGGCCTGTCCGCCCTTCTGCATATGCTGGCTGGCAGAACATCGGCCTTCACTGGGAATTCCGGAGTTGGTAAGTCCAGTATCTTAAACGCGCTGTTCCCAGGGGTTCACCTGAAGGTGGGTGATATTAGCGAGAAGTTGGGCCGCGGCCGGCATACCACCCGGCATGTGGAGCTGTTCCCGCTGGAAAATGATACGTTTGTTGCAGACACCCCGGGCTTTTCCGCCTTTGATGTATTTGACCAGCTGCCGTTGCAAAAAAATGATGTGCAAAAGCTGTTTCTCGAATTTGCACCCTATCTGAACCAATGCCGCTTTACCGGGTGTTCCCATATCAAAGAGGCGGGCTGCTCTATTTTAGAGGCGGTGACCCGGGGAAACATTTCTCAAAGCCGTTATCAAAGCTATGTGCGGTTATATGAAGAGGCGTCACAGGTAAAATCATCTTATTTTTAAACCGTAAAAAATAATCTTGATCCCGTCATACAACCGCGCTCCGTTTCGCTTTCCCATTTGAGATAGCAAACGGAGCGCGGTTGTATGATGGACAAAATCCTTAAAAAAGGGGCTGCAGCACGGAAATCTTGCTGCAGCCTTTCTAGCTATTTATTTTCTTCTTTTTGTGCTTCATCCTTTCGCGTATCTTCTTTCCGCATTTCCATGTTGGGCGCGGCTTCCGCGGTCAACGTTTGCCGTTGCGGCATCCGGATGCTGCTGATCAAAAACACAAGGCCAAACACCGTTGACAAAATGGACCAGAAGATCAAATCTCCATATGTACCCAAGTTGCAATATCCCACAATCGCGCCAATCAAAAAGATCACACCCGCCACAATTCCGCCAATCTTATTGCTTCGTGTAATCACTCCCACAATGCCCGCGGCCAACATCAGCACACCCAAAATAATTCCGGCGGTGCCGCTGGAATCGGACATGTTTTCTTGCAGAACATTTATGATGCCGGCAGCAAACGACTGGATCATAATAATAATGAAAGCTACCATACTCGCAATGCCAATTACTAATTTTGTCATTTTCACAACTAATTTCCTCCCAGTTTCTATTAAAATTGATTGCCTCTGCCAAATGAAACAAAGCCATCCGCGAAATTCTTTTCTTATCATATTCCTAGTCTTTTTTAATTATCCATTATCTGATTAAATGACTACAACTTATTGAAAAATGAAACGCGAGACAAACGCATAGGACAAATTGACGCGGCATACGGTATTTGAGAGCGGTTTTCATGGCCAGAAAAGCCTACATGTCCGCATCCGGAAACCAGTATTCACTATGAAAAAGCTGAAAGATCATTGAGTCGGACAGGCCTTACGTTCCGCGCAGTCAAATCTCTTTCTTGGAATAACAAAATCCTTCCTGTTGCGTATACTGTAAGAAGACAGAACAGATCATTGGAAAAAAGGTGGGGAGGGCGCATCTCATTATGAATTTAAAATTTAAGAACAATTGCAGGACTTGGGGTATTTGTATTGTTGCATTGGGTTCAGGCATCATGATCGCCCGAGTTATGCCCATCGGCCTGCTTGTATTCGTCACTGGAGTATCTTTAATCTGTTTAGGATTAAGTTGTATGAAGCGCTGACTTACATAGAAGGAGAGGTTTGAAATGAAAATTGTTGTGGTTAAATCGCCGCGGTTTTTCAGGGGTATTTTACGCGCCATATTTCACATCAATTAATTTATAAAATGGTATAAACCCTCGTCCCCACTCATATGCTCCTTACATAGAAACCACAGAAATTGTGCAAGGAGTGGACGTGTATGGAGCTGGAGCTGAAGAGAAACAAATTAAACTGTTATGAATCCGTGCTGGACACTGCGATTCTCCAGGAAGAAACCATGGAGATGATTGTGCCGGATGCCTATCCGGATATCCTGCGGATTGTGGACACGGAAGGACTCGTTTGCCTTCACAGCAAAGAAGCGCGGGCGGGAGTAGCAGAATTGGAAGGTGTAGTGGAGACTACGGTACTCTATGTGCCAGATGGCGCGGGAGGTGTCCGGCGGCTGCATATGCAGATTCCCTTTAGCGCGAAAGCGGAGGGCGCTGGCGTCACTTCCCGCACTGTGCTGCATGTGAACGCCTTTGTGCAGTCTGCGGATACCAGACTCATCAATCCCCGAAAGATCCTGACAAAAGTCAATTTGCTATTTTCCGTCTATGGATATGACCCGGGAGAGATGGAGCTTTGCACCGGTGTGAGCACCGATACGGCAGAAGGAATCCAGATTCTTTCCGGCGAGCAGACCATTTTTCTCGTTTCCGGCGTTGGCGAAAAATCATTTCAGTTCGTTGACAACCTGAACATTCCCGCAGGAAAACCAGAAATGGAAGAACTTTTAAACTACCGGATTTCCCTTTCCTGCAACGATGCTAAAATTATCGGCACCAAATTGATTTTTAAAGGAGAAGTCAGCCTGCGGATCCTATATCAAAGCTATGGCGGAGCCATGCAGATAATGGATTTTGCACTTCCGTTTTCTCAGATAATGGAGATGCCTGGGGTTGATGAAGGAGCGCAGTGCAATGTCTCCGTCATTCTCACGGGGGCTGAGCTTTCCATGGATGAAGGAGAAGACCGGCGAGGCCTTTCCGTTTCCATGGATATGCTGGCCCAGGCCGAAATTTGGGAAGCGCAGACAGTTTCGCTCATTTCCGACCTGTACAGCACCGCCTATCCTACAAATTCACAGGTCCAAAATTATTTCTTTCATACTGCCCGGGAAACCGGAGAAAAGCGCCAGAGCCGGAGAGAGCTTATTGAAACCAGCGTTCTGCCTCAAATGGTGATTGATGCATATGTTCTGACCGGGCCTATGGTTTACGGACGTGAGGACAATGTTGTTACCTTTACCGTGGATGCCACCGTTTGGATCTTATATATCGGAGAAGATAACGCCGCATATGAAGCTTCTTTAAAAATCCCGGTAACAGAACGGGTTCCACTGTCCAATGAAAAAAGCTGTGTTTGCACCGCCAAATGCCCGGGGGAGGTGTTTGCAAACCCCGCCGCAGGCGGAATCGAGGTGCGTTTTCCGGTTGACTTTATATATATGGCCTTGACAGATCAGCGGACAGCCGGAATTACCAACGTTACGCTAAATGAAACGACGCCATTTGACAACGCTAAACGGCCTTCCATCGTTCTGCGGCTTGCAGAAGAAGGAGAAGTTCTTTGGGATTTGGCCAAAGCGTATGGAGCAACCATGGATGACATCCGAGCCGCCAACGAAATGGAGCCGGAAGATGAGGTGATGCCGGGGCGTCTGCTGTTGATTCCCAAAAAAAGATAAGGCTTTGCCTTGTTTGTCAAAAGTCAATCCAGGTTGGCCAGATGATGCCGGTAAGAAAAGCGACGATTTGGACGGGGGGTGAGGCAGCTGGAATTTCCCTTATATATTGAAGGCAGGGCACAGGGGATGCTGCGCACCGGCCAGGAGGGAGACCGGTTTGTTTTTACCATGGAATGCCCAAACAACGGGGACGGCCTGTACAAAGCATTTCTCAATTGCAGCGGAGGGCGGCGTCTGCTGGGAACCATGCTTCCTGAGGGAAATCATTTATGGCTGCGCCGAACGCTGTCAAAGGAAGAAAGTAAAACAGTTGGAACGGTATTTTCCGGAGAAGCTGTTCTATCCTATCGTTTTCCATCCGGGGAAACACCGCCCCCCGGATGGAAGTGGGAGACCTCTCCCTGGGGCCTTTTTCAGGACGCGGTTTTAGTAAAGTCGTCCCAGAACCTGAAGGGAGCGCTGTTGCGGGAAGAAAACAATGTCCGGCTTTTGGCGCTTCCGTTTGACGGAGGCGCCTTTCCGCTTACCCCCCTATTTTGTTTTGCCAAAATCTATTATCTTTCCGGCCGCCCCTATGCGGTCTTTCGTCTGGGAAAAAACGGGAAACCGGCACCTCCGCACCCGCAATAATTATGCTCATCCGTTGGCTTTTTTGCATAAATTCCCCGCAAATTTGTCATACTAAGGCCATACCTGAATGAAAAAGGAGTGGCATTTATGGCAAATCTTACAGCAAAAGAACTCTCCGCGCTGGAAGACCAGTTAAACATGGAGCAGGTACTGGTGCGGAAATACCAGACGATGGCGGAGCAGGTAAACGAAATGGATCTGAAAAACCAGTTTAAATCTATTTCTTCCCGCCATCAGCAGCATTATAATACTTTACTTGGTTTTTTACAGTAGGAGGGCAAAATAATGATGACAGCAAGCACCGGAAATATGACCATGAGAGATCAGGAACGCCTGAATGACTTTATCGCCAGCCAGAAGCAGATCGGCATGTCCTATCAAATTTTTGCCGGCGAATGTGCAAATACCCAGCTCAGGGATACTTTCTTGAATATTTTAAATGAAGAGCATCAAATTCAAACGGATTTATTCAACCAGGCAAGAAACCGCGGCTGGTATCAGGTCCCTCCGGCGGATGCCTCCAAGGTTCAACAGGCTTATCAAAAGTTTAGTAATCCCAACGCATAAGAATCCAAGAAAACAGCGGCGCTGCGTGCAGCGCCGCTGTTTTCTTACAAAAAATAAGTACAGAAAAAATGATATTTTTAAATCATTCATATACAAAACACAATGATTATGCTAAAATAAGAGCATTCGGAAGCAAATTTTTAACATTTTGCCAAAATTTTAAGGAGAGTTCGCCAAATGAAATGTCCCTATTGTGCCCACCCTGAGAGCAAAGTGGTGGATTCCCGGCCCGCAGACGAAGGCGCCAGTATCCGCCGCCGCCGGGAATGCTTATCCTGCAAAAAACGATTTACCACCTATGAAACGGTGGAAAGCTTACCTCTCATGGTTGTGAAAAAAGATGGAAGCCGGCAAAGCTTCGACCGCCATAAAATTTTAAACGGAATGATCCGTGCCTGCGAAAAGCGTCCCGTATCTCTGGCCGTATTGGAACAGTGCGCCAATGAGATTGAGCAAACGCTGCGCAACTCGCTGGAACAGGAAATTCAAACCGCCAAAATTGGCGAACTGGTCATGGAGAAACTGAGGGATGTGGACGAAGTTGCCTATGTCCGCTTTGCCTCAGTATACCGCCAATTTAAGGATATTAATACCTTTATGGCTGAGCTGAACAAACTGCTGGAGGAAAAATCATAATAGCAGTACCCTGCTCCTTATGAAGCCCCTATAGCACATTTTTTATATTAAGCTCTTCCATCTCATGCAGCAGTTTGATTTGCGCAATTAAAGATTGATTGGTCGCCATATATTCCCCGGCCGAATCCTTGTCCTTTAGATATTCCAGGGTTTGCATAAATAAAACTTCTACCGTATCCGTTTCCGCATGGCGAAGGACAGCATAAAGATACCCTGTATTTTTTTTCCACTGTTTCTGGGCTTTTTCCGTTTTTTCTATTGCGCCGTTGATGTCCCCATGTCTAGCCAACTCCTCCGCTTGGGCCAGCGTTGCCGTTAAATTTGTGGTAAGGTTATGCAAAATCCAAGTGTTGGCCATGGAACCTATAAATATTGCCGCTAAAATGGCAATCGCGATCCAAAACTGCTTCATTTTGACACCTCTTTCGGAGCAAAATAAATTCGTTTGTTTTCATCCAGCATCATAATAAACACTTCTTTATGGCTGTGAAATCCTCGAGTTTTCAACTGCTTTTTCAGCCAATTTTCATCTACGCCGCATCTCTTTAAATTTTCGGTAATCAAGCGGCCGTCGTTAATCAATGGAACCGTCAAACCGCCGTCCTTCTCATTTAAACTCATCTGTCCGGCGGTAACCGGCTGATATTCCGGATAAAGTAAAACGGAAAGCTGTCCGCTGGTTTCCAAAATGGCATATTTGACTCTGGAAAGATCCGTTATCCCTTGTAGACGCAGTTCTTCCATCAGCTCATCAATGGTGAGCCTGTTTTTTTGCATTTCCGACTGGCGCATTTCTCCCTGCTCTACGACAATGCTCGGCTTTCCGCAAATAATTGACCGAATCTTCAGACTTTTGACCGTTAGCACCGAAAGAATCATGGCAACGCAAATCAGCGCAATAATGGGAATCACTCCATTAAATAATGGAATGCCGAAGTCTTGCATCGGTACGGCCGCAAGATCTGCAATCAGCAGGGCAAGAACCAACTCGGACGGCTCCATTTCTCCTACCTGGTGCTTACCCATTAGCCGGATGCCCGCGATGATGACGAGATACAGGATGATTGTGCGCAAAAAGGCGATAATCAAAAAAGTCCCTCCTTATCCAAGGACATACTTGGAAGATGCTTTCAGTATTTCCCTGCAACGGGAAAATATTCTGCCAAGCGATTTCCTTTGTTATTGCCTTTTTTTATATTCTGCGATACAATAACACAATCATTGATTATAATAAACAGAGGAAAAAGCTTTCCGAAAGGACCAAGGATATGAAGCACGAGCTGGTAATTGTTTTGGATTT
>JAQVYO010000067.1 GCA_028708585.1 Oscillospiraceae bacterium | reverse complement strand
AGAAGAAGAATCACTGATTGATGCAGTTGCTGCAGCAGTCAGTGATTCTTTATTTTATAAAACGGTGGTCCGCTTGGAATCCTTTATGAAGGCAGCGTGGCTGGAAAAAAGGAAATCCTTCCAGTGTGGTGTGGCGCCATCCCCCAAGAAAATGGGCGGTTCCGGCGGCCCAGGATGAAAAAACGGATCATGAGGGCATGTCCTGGGCATTCACTGCATATAGATTTTATGAGAGATTGTGAACGGAGGAAAGTTTCAAAGGCTTTGCAGGAGACATAGAAGGCTTCAGCCTGCTGCGCGGGGCGTTGGGCAGATGGTTGACAGGACGCCCGGCAAACGGTATCATAAATCTATGGTCTGCTAAAGGTCTGCTGAAAACGCCTCCTTTTTCCCCAATGCTTCCCTTTGGGGATGTGGAAAGGATGGATGAAAAAGGTGAGGAACAAAAGGCTGATAATGCCACTCTTGCTGGTTTTGCTGTTTTCCATTTTCTTTTGCGGCTGCGGTGAAAAAAAGGAAATCGCCCAACCCTCGCCGTCTGAAAAGGAAGCTGACCAGCCGGCAGATTCACCTGCACGAGCGCAGAAAAATGGGGTAAACGTCCTTACCGGGCTTCCCATTGCGGAGAGTGCCGTGAAAAACAGGCCAGTTGCGGTGATGCTCAACAATTTAAAAGCCGCTCAGCCCCAGTTCGGTGTTTCAAAAGCGGATATCATTTATGAAATCCCTGCCGAAGGGGGCATTACCCGGATGCTGGCGGTGTTTCAAAGCGTGGATGGTGTGGGCAATATTGGCAGTGTGCGCAGTACGCGTTCCTATTACCTGGATCTGGTCCAAGGGTTGGACGCTATTCTGCTTCACGCGGGAGCCAGCCCGTCTGCTTACAAGGATATCAAAAGCCGCGGCGTAACCGCATTAGACTGTGTCAAAGGTCCATATGAAGGCTCTCTGTACTGGCGGGATAAAAACCGGATCAAAAAAGCCGGCTATGAGCACAGCGTTTTTACTTCCGGAAAACGGCTGGAGAAGCTGTTTTCGGCCGCTGTGTTCCGGAAGGCGCATCAGGATGGTTATCAATATGTCATGCGATTTGCGGGCAATGGAACGCCCGCTTCCGGTACGCCTGCATCGACCATCCGCGTCAAGTTTTCAAACTATAAAACCGGCGTATTCACTTATGAGGCGCGAACGGGAAAGTATAATGTATCGCAATACGGAGCGCCGTATGTGGATGGAGGAACTGGAAAGCAAGTGAGCGTTTCCAATGTGCTGATTTTAAGGACAAAGATTTCCATCCTTCCCGGGGATACGGCAGGGCGGCTTCAGGTTGATTTGATCGGCAGCGGCAAAGGAAGCTTTGCCTGCGGAGGAAAGATAGTGGATATCCTATGGCATAAGCCTTCCTATGCCGGCCAGCTTTCCTACACCCTTATGGATGGAACGCCGTTGATACTGGAGCGTGGAAGCAGCTATGTTAATATCGTTGGTTTCGCCGCGCCGGTCACGGTGGAAGAAGCAAGCCATGCATCTTGAAAGCCGACCAAAAAAACGAAGACCAGTGGATACCGAAGAAAAGGAGAATTATGATGCTGCGGATTGACGAAAAGATTTGTGTTGGCTGCGGCCAGTGCGCCAGTGAATGTTTTTATGGGAAGATTGCCATGGAAGGAAACAAGGCCAAAATGGCGGATTTTGCATGTTGGAACTGCAATCACTGCATAGGACTTTGCCCCGTGGGCGCGATTTCCGACGACAGCGTTGACATGGGCCAGGTAATCCCCTATCGGAAAGAGACGTTTGAGGTCCCATCCGAAAATCTTTTTAACATGATTCGGTTTAGGAGAAGCATTCGGATGTTTCGTCCTGACCCTGTAGAGGATGATGTGCTCCTTTCTCTGCTGGAAGCAGGCAGGTATTCCCCCACGGGCAGCAACCGACAGGAATTATCCTATACGGTTTTAAAAAAGCGCCTGCCGGAAATCCGCGATATGGCGATTGAGACGTTCGGAGCGCTGGTAAAGCGGAACGATCTGGACGAAATCAGCAGAGCTTTTGACGGTAACCTCAGCTATAAGGAATTTTGGGAGCGTAATTATCCGGCCTACAAGGAAACCGGAAAAGACGCGTTGTTCTACAATGCGCCCGTAGTCATTGTTGTTACCGGCCCTAAGGACGATCTGTCTCTTGTGGACGCCGGAATTGCAACCTCCAATATTGAGCTGTTAGCGGAAACCAAGGGCCTTGGCGTCTGCTATATCGCATTTTTCCAGACAGCATGCTCGATCAATCCGGAGTTGGAAAAAGCTATCGGACTTGCGAAGAAAGAACAGATTCTGGCTGTTATGGCCATGGGATATCCCGCGCTGCAATTCCACAGGACAGTACCCAGAAATCCGGTGCGGGCAGCGTTAATGTAAGTTCATGCAATAAGTAACAGCTGTGTTCTGATTGGGTATCTGATCAATTGAAAGGGAGGGGCGGCTCATGAACAATCGTTGGTCCTGTTTGCCGGAAGCGCTGGAAACCCGGTCCATGCTTGCATACGGGGAACTCATTTCTTCCTTTGGGCGTTCGCAGTATTCTAGTCTGTTTCTTGAGAAGCTGAGAGCGCTGAATATTGGGGCCCTTTATCAGAGCAAGCTGCATGGGCGGGACCACATTGAGCGGGTGATGCTGCTGGCCTCTCTTTTGGCCTATCATTTGCTGCTGGACCGTGAAGATACGGATCTTTTGCTGGATGCCTGCAGTTACCACGATGTGGGCCGGATCAATGATAAGCTGGATGACGATCACGGAAGACGCAGCGGGAAAAAAATTCAACAGATCACAGGCCGTCCGGAGGGAGAAGACGTCCGTATCCTGCGCGCCATGGTGGAGGCCCATTCCATTCATGATAAGGCGATGGACGGAACGATCAGGAAGCACAATGTTTTGGATTTTCCGCGGGCCAAACAGCTTTCGCTGGTGCTGAAAGATGCGGACGGGCTGGATCGTGTGCGGCTGCAAGGGCCTTTTTTAGATCCTCGCTATTTGCGGTTTGGATACAGCAAGACGCTGATCCCCTTTTCAAAGCAGGTTTATGCGGAGGAAAGGCGTCTCTCCTCTCTCCAGGCAACTCAATAGAAACTATGGGGCCGGAAGACGGTTATTTGTGTCTTCCGGCCCTTTTTATCCTTCGCCGTTTAAAAGCTGATGCAGTGGAAAGAGGCGGCGGTTAGGCTGGGACATTTTCAAAACAATTGTTTTTTCTGGGATATTGCGGTGATCCGGCGGAAATGGGACCATTTTTCAGAAACCCTGAGAACGAGATTTTTGAGGATACAGGCTGCCAGCTGTTGTTTGTGCAAATAGACGGTTTTGTAAAAATCCTGGACTGGGACAGTGATTTTCATGGATTTGCGTTCTTTTTCCCGGTAAGAGCGAACCAATCATGGGATAGGGCCATACAATGGGATGAAAGGAAGACACCTTTAATATGCATTTATGGAGGGATTGCAATGCCTGAAAGGGTTATGCCCGGCCCTGTGCAGGAGAACGCCTGTATCCGGGAGGCCGTGTGTGTTCACACGAAAAAGATATATGACAGTTGTAAAGATAAGGATTGTATCGAGGATTTGCGTCTGTATCCAACACAGAGTTCTCAATGTGCCATTGACCGCGCCCTGAGTGTTCGGGCAAAAAAAGCGGAGCTTCTTTGTATCAGCGTGGACGTAGAATCGGCAGGATTTAACCGAGGATTTTATACCGTAGATGTCCGTTATTTTTATCGGATTACCGCCGATGCTTTTATGGGGGCGGCGCGGCCGGTGGAGATACGTGGGCTGAGCGTCTTTGACAAGCGCGCTATTTTGTTTGGCAGTGAAAGTTCCGCCAAGATTTTTACGTCGGATGGTCCTTCGGATTGCTTCAATGACACTATCGAAAAGAGCAATATGCCAACCGCCGTGGTAGAATCGGTGGATCCGATTGTCTTGGGGATTAAACTGGTGGACGTTTGCGATCCCGTCGGCTGCGACTGCGACTTAACCGAAATTCCGCCTTCCATCTGCGCCTGCTTTGACTGCGATCTGGTGTTTGGCGGCGGCAGCAAGCGCGTCTATGTAACCTTGGGCCAATTTACCATCATTCGTCTGGAACGTGATACCCAACTTCTGATTCCGGCTTATGACTATTGTATGCCGGAGAAAGATTGTACTTGCGGACACGACGAAGATCCCTGTGAGATTTTCCGCCATGTGAAATTCCCCGTGAATGAATTTTTCCCGCCCAACAGCGCCGCTTGTGATGATTCGGAAAAAAAGGAAAAAGAAAAAAAAGATGAGTAAAAAAAGCGAAAATCGCATGGAGGCCCCTTTATTTGTCCTATAACTGCTTCAAGAACATGTTCTTTTCATTGGAAAGCAAAAATCATTTCATGAGCGCTCTTCTTTCGAGGCAAGAGAACATAGAAGAAAATCGCCGCCTTGTTCTCGAAGTAGTCAACCATGAGCGGACATAAAATAACCATCAGGCCGCCAGCTCTGTTTCTGAACAGGACTGGCGGTTTGCTTGCTGTGAAAATTGGCCGGATGCACAGTACAAAGGAATGCGCCCGTTTCTTGTGGCCTCAGAGATCAAGCTGTTCTTCATTTTCTATTCCATTTCCGGAAACATTGACAACCCAATTCGGTTCTGCTACGCTGTAAAAGATAATGATGTTTAAGGGGAGATCTTTGTGAAAACAATATTAGTGACCGGCGGCGCCGGATATATTGGCAGCCATACTTGCCTTGCACTGCTGGGGGCAGGGTATCGTGTTGTCGTTGCGGAGAGTTTTCAAAACAGCAAACCGGAGGCCTTGCGGCGGGTTCAGGAACTGAGCGGAAAAGAAATTGGTTTTGCGGCTTGCGATTTGAGAAATAAAGCGGAAGTAGAGGATGTTTTTGATCGGTTTTCCATTGACGGCGTGGTTCACTTTGCCGGGCTGAAGGCTGTGGGGGAATCCGTTGTCAAGCCGCTGTGGTACTATGAAAACAACTTGAGTTCCACATTTCATCTTTTAAACTGCATGGAAAAGCGTGGCATTCATCTTTTTGTATTCAGTTCCAGTGCCACCGTATACGGCGATCCGGACACGGTGCCGATTCGGGAGGATTTTCCCCTGAAGCCTATCAACCCTTATGGGAGAAGCAAACTGATGCAGGAGGAAATTTTATCGGATTTTCAAAAAAGCCGTCCGGAATTTCGCGTTGCCCTTCTACGTTATTTTAATCCGGCGGGAGCCGACCGCTCCGGGCGCATGGGGGAAAATCCCAACGGAATCCCAAACAATTTAATGCCATATATTGCACAGGTTGCAGTGGGAAAGCGGGCCAAGCTTTCGGTGTTTGGAAAAGATTATCCCACCCCGGACGGAACGGGGATCCGCGATTATATCCATGTAACCGATTTGGCGGAAGGACATGTGGCCGCTCTGCGCTGCCTGGAGGAGCGGTCCGGCATGGTGATCTGCAACCTTGGTACCGGCCGTGGGTACTCCGTTTTGGAGATGGTGCGGGCGTTCGAGAAGGCATCCGGCAGATCGATACCATATGAGATTTGCGCCCGGAGGCCTGGTGATATCGCCGTTTGCTATGCCGACCCCTCCCGGGCGGAAACGCTTTCGGGGTGGAAAGCGCGTTTGGGCGTGGACGATATGTGCCGGGACACCTGGAACTGGCAGTCTCAGAACCCGGACGGGTATCCGGACGAGCCTACATGGAAAGGAAGCGAAAAACTGTGAAAGAGCCGTTTTTGGTGGTAATGGCCGCCGGATTGGGCAGCCGGTTTGGCGGTCCGAAGCAGGTAGAGCCAGTGGGGGCGCATGGAGAAATTCTGCTGGATTATTCCGTATATGACGCTATGCGGGCCGGCTTTCGAAACGTAGTGTTTATCGTAAATGAAAAGACAGAAGAGATTTTCCGGGAGCGTATTGGACGCAGAATGAAGAAGCAGATGTCCGTTTTCTATGTCCGGCAAAGTCTTTCCGACTTGCCGGCAGGGTTCAGGCTGCCCCCGGAACGGCAAAAGCCTTGGGGCACTGCTCACGCCGTCTTGTCCTGCCGGGAGGTCGTGGATGCGCCTTTTGCCGTGATTAACGCGGACGACTATTATGGGCCGGAGAGTTTTTAGTTGTTATATCGGGCGCTTTCTCAAGTTCAGGACGGACCCGTTGCCCAGTATCTGATGGCGGGCTACCGGCTGGAAAATACGCTGACGGATAACGGACATGTAGCCCGGGGAATTTGTGTGACGGATGAAAATGGCTTTTTGCAAAGTATCACCGAGCATACTTACCTGGAGCGGCACGCCGGCGGCCCGGCTTCTTCTTTTGACGGGGGGAAAAGCTTTGTATCCCTTCCTGCGGATACCATTGTATCCATGAATTTTTGGTGTTTTGCCCCTGGTTTTTTAACGGAGCTGCAAAATGAGTTTCCGGCTTTTCTGAAGCGGGCTTTGCAGGAAAATCCATTAAAAGGGGAATACTTTTTGCCCGATGTGGTCAATACCATGATGCGGGAGAAAAGGGCAAAAGTGTATGTATTAAAATCACCGGACAGATGGTATGGCGTTACTTACCGGGCCGATAAGCCGGAAGTGGAGCGAGCGATCGCTCAGATGGTCAAACAAGGGATCTATCCGGAACAACTTTGGGAAAGGTAGCGTAGGGTGGCGCCAAAGCCGGAACAGCCGTCCTAATTTAAAATGTTTATGTCTTTGCATGTCGCGCGGCTTCTTCAAAAGAAGGCTGTGCGGCATTTTTTATAGGAAAGCTACATATAAGGATAGGGGGCGAAACTGTTCCGAAAGCTTTCAGCCAAAGGCGAGATGGTCCGGCCCTTTTACAAAATCGGAAATCTTTTTTAAATGGAACAAGTTCTTTTCGGAAGCTGGAATATTTTACAGCTTATCCCCATAAAAATGTAGAGAAATAAGGCGCTGTGAGACCGCCTGAATCGGGGGAGGAATTGTGCGTGGAAAACCGCAAAATCTATGAGGATATCGCGCTTCGCACCGACGGCGACATCTACATCGGCGTCGTGGGGCCGGTGCGAACAGGGAAATCTACCTTTATCAAAAGATTTATGGAGACTTTGGTGATTCCCAACATTGACAACAACTATCGCAGGGAGAGGGCCAGGGACGAACTGCCTCAAAGCGGCTCCGGACGCACAATTATGACGGCGGAGCCAAAATTTGTGCCGGAGGAAGCCGTGGAAATTGGCATGGAGGGCGGCGGCTCCTTTTCCGTGCGGCTCATCGACTGCGTGGGCTACATGGTAGACGGCGCCATCGGGCAGTTGGAGGGAGAAGAACAGAGAATGGTTACCACTCCCTGGTTCGATCATGAGATCCCAATGACCGAAGCCGCGGAAATTGGAACCCGAAAGGTAATTGCCGAACATTCCACGATTGGCCTGGTGGTTACAACCGACGGGTCCATTACCGAATTGCCGAGGGAGAGCTATGTGGCGGCGGAAGAGCGGGTGATCCGTGAATTGGAGGAATTGGGTAAGCCTTATCTTTTACTCCTGAACACGGCGAATCCCAACGCTTCCGACACGGAAGCGCTGCGGGATGAACTTTCCAAAAAGTACAATGTAACTTGTCTGCCGGTGAACTGCCTTCAGAT
>JAQVYO010000066.1 GCA_028708585.1 Oscillospiraceae bacterium | reverse complement strand
AGGCCGCCCAGATTGGAGCCGCCGCCGGCGCAGCCGATGATGATATCGGGATATTCATCCAGCTTTTCCATTGCCTTTTTGGTTTCCAGCCCAATGATGGACTGGTGCAGCAGCACTTGGTTTAACACGCTGCCCAGGACATAGCGGCATTTGTCCGTTTTGACGGCGGCTTCCACCGCTTCGGAAATGGCGCAGCCCAGGCTTCCGGTGGTGCCCGGCGCTTTCTTCAAAATGGACCGGCCTACTTCGGTTGTGTCGGAAGGGGAGGGGATGACCGTGGCGCCGTAGGTCTGCATGACCGCCTTGCGGTACGGTTTCTGCTCATAAGAAACCTTGACCATATAAACCCGGAGTTTCAGATCCAGATAACCGCAGGCCATGGAAAGAGCGGTGCCCCATTGGCCCGCGCCGGTCTCGGTGGTAACGGAAGTGCACCCCTGGTTTTTGGCGTAATACGCCTGGGCGATGGCGGAGTTGAGCTTGTGGCTGCCTGAGGTGTTGTTGCCTTCAAATTTGTAATAGATCTTTGCCGGCGTACCCAGCGCTTTTTCCAGGCAGTAGGCCCGCACCAAAGGAGACGGGCGGTACATTTTGTAGAAATCCTGTATTTCCTGGGGAATTTCAATGAAACGATGGGTATCGTCCAGCTCCTGCATGGCAAGCTCCTTGCAGAAGATCGGCTCCAGGTCAGACAGGGTCACCGGTTTTAAGGTGCCGGGATGCAGCATGGGGTCGGGTTGCCGGGGCATATCCGCGCGGATATTGTACCAGCTTCCGGGCAGTTCGTTTTCTGCTAAATACGTTTTGTAAGGGATATCCATGGTTTAAGCTCCTTTCTGAATGCGGAACGCCGGCCGGCCAGGTAAGCGGCGGAAAAGAAAAGGGAAAAAATTGCCGTCCGGTTTTTCCAATAAAAAATCTCTTATCCCGGTTTTTGAACCAAGGGACAAGAGAACACTCCTGCGGTACCACCCAAATTGGCGAAAGCTCGCCCGCTCTTCGCGCACAAACATGCACGTTCTTTGTTAACGGGGGAACCCCCGTCGGCCGCTACTTGGCAAAAAGCGGTTCACGCCGCCCTCCCGGGGCCATTCGGCATGCTGTCTGCGCCGCGCTCTCACCTTTTCGCGGCTCTCTGCGCCATCCAAACGCATGCGTACTTTACCCGGTCATCGGTTTTTCTATGATATGTTGTATTCAGTATATGGTTCTCCATACGGTTTGTCAAGGGATTTTCATCGAAAAGAGGACACGATCCATCCCGGAGGAAAGGCACCGTGTCAGGCCAAGGGGAATACTATGGTACTGACCCGTATTGCTTTTCTTATGGAGGGAAATGAAATGAAAAAACGGATGGTCTTTGGCGTTGTCGGCGGAGATATTCGGCAGGGAAAGCTTGCCGAGCTTTTGGCTGGAGATGGACATAAAGTACATATGTTCGGCTTAGAGAAGCTGCAAGATCTGCCGAACCTGCCGCAGGCGGAAAATTTAAAGGAGGCGCTGAAGGCGGATTGTGTGATTCTGCCTCTGCCGGTGCGTGAAGATAACGGGCTGAATATGCCTTTTAGTACGCAGCAATGTTCTTTGGATGAGCTTGTAAAAACGCTGCAGCCGGGACAGATTGTCTGCGCGGGTATGGTGCCCCCTTATCTGGCTCTGGCGGCCGGGGAGAAAGGCGTGAAGCTGTATGATTATTTTGCGCGGGAAGAACTGGCTGTTGCCACCGCCGTACCCACTGCCGAGGGCGCTATACAGCTTGCCATGGAGGAACTGCCGGTTACCATAAGCGGCGCGCGCGTGCTGATTATAGGCTATGGGAGACTGGGGAGAACGCTGGCGCCAAGGCTTGCCGCGTTGGGGGCGGACTTGAGCGTCGCCGCCCGTAAATATTCCGATCTGGCCTGGATTGAGGCTTCGGGCTGGAAGCCGGAGCACACAGAAAAATTAGATGAAAAATTGGGCCGGTTCGATTTGATTATCAATACGGCGCCTGCCAGGGTGCTGAACGAAAAACAACTGCTTGAACTGAATAAAGACTGCCTTTGCATTGATCTGGCCTCGCGCCCTGGAGGGGTTGATTTTGAAACCGCGGCCCAATTGGGGGTAAAAGTGATCTGGGCGCTGTCTTTGCCGGGTAAGGTAGCTCCTGTCACTGCCGGGAAAGCAATTCGGGATACGATTTACAACATTTTGCAAGAGTTGGGAGTGTAAGCATGAAGTATATTAAGGTAGGCTTTGCATTCAGTGCCTCCTTCTGTACCTTTGACAAGATGTACCCGGTTCTGGAAAAAACGGTGGAACGGTATGACGAGGTTCTGCCGATTTTCTCCGAGAACAGCGCGCATACCGATACCCGCTTTGGCAAAGCGGAAGCGTTCACCGCAAAGGTGGAACAGATCTGCGGGAAAAAGGCAATGAAAACCATTCCGGAAGTGGAAGCCATCGGTCCCCAAAAGCTGGTGGATGTGCTGGTGGTGGCCCCCTGCACCGGAAATACCCTGGCAAAGCTGGCGGGAGGCGTCACCGATACGTCGGTCACCATGGCGGCAAAAGCGCATCTGCGCAATGGCCGGCCCCTGGTTTTGGCGATTTCCACCAACGACGGCCTGTCCGGAAACGCAAAAAACATTGGAGAGCTTCTATGCCGGAAAAATATCTATTTCGTGCCCTTCCGGCAGGATGATACGGAAGGAAAGCCCACTTCTTTGGTGGCGGACATGAGCAAGATTCCCGAAACCATAGACGCCGCGCTGGAAGGAAGGCAGCTGCAGCCGGTTTTGTCCAAAAACTAGTGGAAAGACCAGCTTCTTCCCGGTTTGTATCCAATTCCATAAAGAATGCCGCGCTTTCTGAGCTTTTGGTTCGGGAAGCGCGGTGTTTCTAAAAATAAAATATTATGATTTTTATCCTCATTAGGCATGGGAAATCCTGCTTTCCAGAGCGATGCGGATATATCGAAGAATGTCAATGTGACGTTGACAGGGGGAGAATTTCTGTGCTAAAATAAAAAATACTGCAAAGGAAAAGGAGCACAGGCAAACATGAAAAAATTGTTTCAGACGATTAGAGACTGCATGAAAGCCGGAGAGGATGTGGTGCTGGTAACCATCATTGCGGGTTCCGGTTCCACGCCCAGGGAGGCGGGGGCCCGCATGGTCATCACCAAAAACGGCCTGGTAAGCGGGACCATCGGCGGCGGTGCGGTGGAATACCGGTCTCAGCAGATTGCGGCGGATATTTTAAAGGAAAAAAAGTCGCATGAAAAGGGTTTTAAACTAAAACCCAACCAGGTGGAAGATCTGGGTATGATCTGTGGCGGGGAAGTGGTGGTATATTTCCAGTATATTGCGGCGGAGGATGCGGAAACGCTTGTGCTGATTGAAAAGATTCTTACCTTGTTTCAACGGGACGAAGACGCCTGGATCATTACGGATATTTCCAACGAATCGGTTGGGAGTATGGGTGCTTACAGCAAGAGCGCCGGTATGATCGGCCTTTCCTTAACGCTGGAAGAGGCAAAGCCTTTGCTGATGAACCGCTCTGTTCAGGCGGAAGTGGAGGGAAAGCGGTACCATTCCGAACCGTTGGTGCGCAGTGGAAAGGTGATCGTATTCGGCGGTGGCCATGTGGCCCAGGAGCTGGTTCCCGTCCTGTCGCACATCGGGTTCCGATGCCTTGTGATGGACGACCGGGAAGAATTTGCTTCCAAAAAGCTGTTTCCCACGGCGGACGAGATCATCCTTGGCAGCTTTGAAAAAATAACCGACTCTGTTGCCATTGAACAAAACGACTATGTTGTGGTGATGACCAGAGGGCATGCCCACGACTATATTGTGCAGGAACAGGTCCTGCGTTTCCCCAGTACATATGTGGGCGTCATCGGCAGCCGGTCTAAGATTGCGGCGGTTTCCGCAAAGCTGCGGGAGGCCGGAATTCCCCGGAAAGAGATCGAGCGGATTCATGCGCCTATCGGCCTTGCCATTAAGGCGGAGACGCCCGCAGAGATCGCCGTCAGCATTGCGGGAGAATTAATTCAGGTGCGCGCGGAGCATATGGGAAAATAACCAGTCTCAGGCCGGGAGACCTGCACGGCAAGGGCCGCCTCCACCAAAATAAAGAGACCAGTCCATACTCTTGGTATGATATGATGCACATATAAAGAAGCGCAAACCGGGGACAGCCGATCAAGGTGTGTCCCCTTTGCATTCAGCCCGGTCCGCAGGAATTTTTCACTCTTTTTGCCCTGCGGACCATTTTGGGGCTAAATTGGCCGCGCATCACGGGGGTGTAGGAGAGGCGGAGGGAAAAAAGTGTCTGTATCACAATTTAATTCCTTTTGATATCGTTTAGCTACTGGAATGGATGTAACTTTTTAGAAAACAAAAACCCCTGTAGCCATTGAAACTACAGGGGTTTTTGCAAATTATTCTTGGTGACCCATCCGCGACTCGAACGCGGGACACCCTGCTTAAAAGGCAGGTGCTCTGCCAACTGAGCTAATGGGTCATGTCCTCTTTTGTGCTTGAATCTATAAAAACAGATGAAGCGTTTCTGGCTGGGATGGCAGGACTCGAACCTGCGAATGCCAGAGTCAAAGTCTGGTGCCTTACCGACTTGGCTACATCCCATTATAGGGGTTCTTCCTAGAAAAAGAATGGGGTGGATGATCGGACTCGAACCGACGGCCTCCAGGGCCACAACCTGGCGCTCTAACCACCTGAGCTACACCCACCACATCGCATGAGAAACCCGGGTAAGAAGAGAGAAAAGGGAATCGGGTTTCCGCAAATGAAACATGGCACGCCTGAAGGGATTCGAACCCCTGGCCTACTGCTTAGAAGGCAGTTGCTCTATCCTGCTGAGCTACAGGCGCGTATCATATGGAGCGGGTGATGGGAATCGAACCCACGCGACCAGCTTGGAAGGCTGGAATTCTACCATTGAACTACACCCGCGAACAGCTTTGAGACATCAGCTCAACTATGATAGCATACCAGCGTCTTTATTGTCAACATTTTTTTGCGTGGGAATTCAATTTTCATCCGAAAAGATTGCCTTGTCGCAATATGCGCAGCATTTTGTATCTCCCTGCATTTTGGTGAGGGGAGGCAGATAGAGGTCTTCCCGGGTAATGCAATTGGGATTTCGGCAGACCGGACCCCGGCCGATTTCCACCGGAGGAGGCGAAAACCGGGCCTGATTGGCAAGATCGGAAAGAAGCGCCATCCGGACGAACATTCCGAACCGGGCCTGCTGAAAATAGGCTGCCCTGGGGTCGTCGTCCACATCCATGGCAATTTCGTCTACCCGAGGTAAAGGATGCATCACCAAAAGGTTTTTCTTGGCTCGGTCCAGCTTGCGCCGGGTGAGAATGTAAACGCCCTTGTTTCGTTCGTACTCCCGCGGGTCGGCGAACCGTTCCCTTTGAATACGGGTCATATACAGGGCGTCCAGCTGGGGGATGACCGATTCCAGGCCGGTGACTTCAACGTTCCACATCCCGTGTTCCCGCATAAAGGCCCGCAGATATTCGGGAATGGAAAGCTCCCTGGGGGAGATCAGATAAAATTTGATCTTGCGGAATTTGGCCAGGGCTTTCACCAGGGAATGAACCGTCCGCCCGTATTTCAGGTCTCCGCAAAGGCCGATGGACAAGTCGTCCACCGAGCCGCGCAGGCGGGTGATGGTGGTAAGATCCGCCATCGTCTGTGTGGGGTGCATGTGTCCGCCGTCCCCCGCGTTGATTACGGGAACGTCAGAATACAGGGAAGCCGCTTTTGCAGCGCCCTCTCTGGCGCTGCGCATGACAATGACGTCCGCGTAGCTGGAAACCATTTTAACGGTATCTTTCAGCTTTTCGCCTTTCGCAGTGGAAGAGGAACTGGGATCGGCAAAGCCGAAAACAGTTCCGCCCAGGCGAAGCATAGCGGCTTGAAAGGAAAAATTAGTGCGCGTTGATGGTTCGTAAAACAAATTGCAGGCAACTTTGCCTTTGCAGGCGTCTATATAATCGGAAGGGTGATCCATGATGTCACAGCAGCGGGAATAGATTGCCTCCCAGTCCGCCCGCGACATATCTCCAAAGTCCACCAGGTTCCGTATTGACATGTTTGCAACCTCCCGCAGGTTGGTTTCATTTTAAAAGGATTTTCCCGTTTTGAACGCTTTGGATGACGGCCAGCGCTTCGACCTGGAACCCCATTTGACGCAGAATCTTCCCGCCTTCCCGCGTGGCTTTTTCAATGGCGACGCCGATTCCGGCCACTTCGGCTCCGGCTTTCGCGGCAATTTCCAAAAGACCCAGTACAGCTTGTCCGCTGGCCAAAATATCGTCTACGATTAAAATCACATCATTTGGCGCAATATATTTTTGAGAAACAGATAGTGTGTAGGTTTTATCCATGGAAAAAGAATGAATGTCAGAGAAGTAGACCTTACTGTCGGTATAGCCTGTGTGAAACCGTTTGGCATATACCGCGCCGGTTCCCATGGCCTGGGCGGTAAAGCAGGCAAGCGCAATCCCAGAGGTTTCCGCTGTGAGTACCTTGGTTATGCCGGCTCCCCGGAACCGCTTGGCCAGCGCCGCGCCCATATCCTCCAGCAGAGGAATATCCAGATTATGATTTAAAAACATGTCAACCTGAACAATATCCTCTTTGGCTGCAATGGCGTCATTTAAGATGCGCCGTTTCAGTTCGTCCATTCCACATCCCTTTCTTTTAAGATAACACAATTACCGTAATGCCGTTGTTGTGCCGTTCCAGATCCCGGTCCCGCCGGAGCGCGTCGCACAGGGTGAGGGCTTCCCGAGTGCCGGCGTCAAAGATTGTGAAGGTTTCTCCGGGAATATACTGCCGGATTTGGCCAGAGCGTTTGAGCCCTTCCAGATAACGGCGCACAGCAATCCGGATCTTGCCGCCCGTACCAGAAGAGCCGTATCCGTGAATAACTTTCAGCACAACAATACCCATCTGCCGGCTGTTTTGTATTTCCCCAGTCAGGCGGCGGATGGCGATGTCCACAATGGGTTTTCCTTCTTCCAGATTGATTTCCCTAAAATTACTGTTCATATGACAAACCTAAGCAAAACAACAGCGTCCTTTTATAAACTTCATTTTCTTATTATAGCGGAACTAACGCAAAATAACAATATTCAGATTCGGAATTGACAAAAAGATTGAAATGTTGTATTTTTAATAAATGTGAAAGATCCGCGTTAGACCTCAATTTCAAACACGTTTCTAAAATATGTGTTTGGGATACAATTCAATATGGAGGGTTGTCCGAGAGGTCGAAGGTGCATCACTCGAAAGGCTACGGGCTTCGTGGAACATTACCACCCTCAAACCCGCATAAACACTGGGCTTTCTGGTATCGAATGAAGCACCATCTTCCGTGTTTCATTCCTACTTTCATTCCTACTTCATGGACTCGGCAGGAATGTGATACCATCATCCGATGAGTCTGTTGATATAAAACTTAATATGGAGAGTTGTCCGAGCGGTCGAAGGAGCTGGTCTCGAAAACCAGTGTACCTACCCGGTACCCAGGGTTCGAATCCCTGACTCTCCGCCAGCCAGTACCAATGGGTCTACTTGGAAGTGGATGCCCATTGTTGTGGAGGGAGTTGTCAGTTGTCACTGACAACTCCCTTTTTAAATTTTGTTCGTTCGTCTTTGCTCTTCTTTGACCACCGATGTACAGGCATAGCACTCCCCTTGACTATACGGCGACTGCATGAAGTTGGATTACATTAGCCTTCGCATCCGCGCCCTTTTCTTCGACGCTTTGGTTAGGCTCGTTGGGGTCAGGATCTGTTGGCTCAGACGTCGCTCCGAACAGACCATTACTCAACCGCTGGGCAGATGTCAGCATTGATTCCTCCATGT
>JAQVYO010000065.1 GCA_028708585.1 Oscillospiraceae bacterium | reverse complement strand
TCCGGAAGGCATGGTGGCGGTTGTCACTATTGTGCTGGCTCTGGGCATGCGGCGCATGGCGGACCGGGGCGCCATTATCCGCCGCCTGCCCGCTGTGGAAACTTTGGGATCCACCCAGATCATTTGTTCCGACAAAACCGGCACGCTGACGCTCAACCGTATGACAGTGCGGGAAATCTGGACGGATGGGGAAGACACGAAGCCGTTGTTTGACGCGATGCTTCACTGCAACGATTCCAGGCCGGGCGACGGAGAGCATTTCGTGGGGGACCCCACCGAGACCGCCCTGCTGGATTACCTGATTGCAAATCAGGCCTGCACTATGGATGATGTGAAAAACCGCCGGAGGGCAGGGGAAATTCCCTTTGATTCCGACCGGAAGCTGTCCACCGTCGTTTGGGAACGGCCGGAAGGGGGATTCCGGGTATTCGTCAAAGGCGCGCCGGACGTTTTGCTGTCCCGATGCAGCCGGCGCTTATCCGGCGGAAACGAACGGCCGCTGGGCGACCCCAGCCCCATCGAAGCGGCCAACGAAGCGATGGCGCAGCAGGCGCTGCGGGTCCTGGCTTTCGGCTACAAGGATACGGAAAACGCCCGGTTTGAAACATCGGAGGATGCGGAGAGCGGACTTGTATTCTGCGGCCTTACGGGTATGATCGACCCGCCCAGGGAGGAAGCCAAAAAGGCCATCGCTGTCTGCCGCCAGGCGGGGATTACCCCCGTTATGATTACCGGCGACCATAAAATTACCGCGGCTGCCATTGCCTCCGACCTTGGCATTTTAAGCGACGGCCGGAGGGTGATTACCGGCGCGGAGCTGGAAGCCATGGACGACGAAGAGCTGCGGCGGCAGGTGGCGGACATCGGCGTTTACGCCCGGGTAGCCCCGGAGCATAAAAGCCGGATTGTGGCCGCATGGCAAAAACAAGGGAAGATTGTTTCCATGACCGGCGACGGCGTCAATGACGCCCCCGCCCTGAAAGCGGCGGATATTGGCGTTGGTATGGGCATCACCGGAACCGACGTATCCAAGGGCGCTTCCGATATGATTTTAACCGATGACAACTTTGCCACCATTGTACTGGCCGTCCGGGAAGGGCGCAGGATTTTTGACAACATCCACAAAGCCACCCGGTTTTTGCTTTCTTCCAACGCGGGCGAAGTCCTGACCATGCTGGTGGCCACCTTTATTGGCTGGCGGATTCTGGCCCCGGTGCATATCCTTTGGGTTAATTTAGTGACCGACTCACTGCCGGCCCTAGCCCTGGGGGCGGAGCCGGAGGAGCACGGCGTGATGGAGCGGAAACCGCGGGGAAAAGACGTTCCCTTCTTTACCGGCAGGGAATGGACCCGCATTCTTTACACTGGCGCGTTTGAAGCCGCTCTTACCATTTTGGCTTATATTCTGGGCAGCCGGTTTGCTCACGATGTGGGCGTCAGCATGGCGTTTGTCACCCTTTCGATGGCCCAGCTGTTTGCGGCGCTGGGGTTCCAGTCCGAACACAACAGCCTGTTTACCATCCGCTTGAAAGAACATAAGACACTTTGGTGGGGGCTTCTGGTTTCCACGCTCCTGCTTTTCGTTGTGGTATTTGTTCCGCCGCTGCGCACGTTGTTCAGCCTGGGTGTCATTCCCGTTCTTCAATGGCTGGAGATTGCGGGGCTTTGCATTCTGATGCTGCTCTTTACCGAGCTGCAAAAATGGATTGCGAGACTGCGGAAGGAATAAACACGGCCCTCTGGAAGCCGGCTCCGGTTCCCTCGCGATATGAAACGGCCCAAACGGGCAAAAAAATCCCCCGGCCGCATTTGATGCGGCCGGGGGATTTTAAGCGTTTGCAAGCGGCGGAGGGGAGAGGGGGGAAAGAGGGCTTTGATTATACAAAAAACCGGGTCGCTTTGGAATTTATTTTTTTGTGATGGCGGTTCCGATGCTGTTGCGGGAGACGCTTTCAAGAAGCAGGCCGTGCTCGGACTTGCCGTCCAGAATGACTACCTTGCCCACCTGATGCTCCACGGCGTGGATGCAGCTGCGCAGCTTGGGCAGCATTCCGCCTGCCACAAATCCGCTGGAGACTAGTTCCGCCGCCCGGATGAGATCCAGGCGGGCGATCCGGGTTTGCCGGTTGCGGGCGTCCACCAAAATCCCGTCCGTATCCGTCAGGAACAAAAGCTTGTCCGCCTGAAGCGCTTCCGCAATGGCGCAGGCCGCGTCGTCGGCGTTGACGTTGAGGGCTTCGCCGGCAGGGCCGCAGGCCACCGGAGAGACCACCGGCAGAAAGCCCGCCTTCAGCAGCGTTTCCAAAATAGCCGTGTTCACCCCGGAAATGGAGCCTACCTGCCCCAGGCTGCCGCCGGAAACGGTTTTTGGCTCCGCTTTGAGCAGCGCTCCGTCCCGGCCGGAGATGCCCGCCGCCGAAACGCCCATCTGCTCCAGAGCGGAAACGATGGCCTTATTGACCTGGCCGGACAGGGTCATTTCCGCAACCGTCATGGTTTCCGCGTCGGTTACCCGGTAGCCATCCTGAAAGCGGGAGGGGATCCCCAAACGGGAAAGCCAGCCGGTGATGGCTTTCCCGCCCCCGTGCACCAGGACGATGCGCACACCGGCCATCCGAAGCGCCGCCGCGTCCGCCAGGATGGTATCCCCCCGAAGCTCCTGGCCCAGCGCGCTGCCGCCATATTTCACAACGAAGGTTTTGCCGGAACATCTCGTGAGGGCGGGCAAAAGGTCCATCAGCGAACGCACCTTTTCCATTTCATCCAGATGGTGCAGCACGTCGTATTGATGCAGGGCGTCTTTGAGGTATTCCACGTCGGAAGGGCAGGGGACATATTCGACGCCGCGCTTTTGCCGGGTTTCTTCCCCTTTTCCGGTAATCAGCAGGACGGAATCTTCCTCGCATTCCAAAACGGCGTTTAGAATGGCCTCGCCCCGGTTGGGCAAAATGGAATAGTCGCACCCTTCCGCCGCCACATATTGGGCAATGGCCTGGCAGATATCCTCCACCGGCTCTTCCCCCGGATCCTCTTCCGTTAAAATGACTTTCTTGGAAAAACGGCCGGCAATCTCCCCCAGATCCCGGCGCCGGTCCAGCGCTTTTTTCCCCGGACAGCCGAACACGGTGAAAATCTGACGGCCGGGGTACTCTTCCCGGACGGACGCGAACAGTTTTTCAAAGCTCAGGCGGTTATGCGCATAGTCCACGATGGCGACGATCCGGTTGTTGGCGTTGGCGTAGACTTCCATCCGGCCGGGCACCCGGGCTTTCATCAGCCCCGCGTAAACAAACCGTTCCGGGATCCCCAGGGCTTCGCAGATGGCGATGGCGGCCAGGGCGTTTTCCACATTGAACAGCCCCGGCATGGTAAGCCGGAACTGCCGGGAGAACCGGGCGGTCCGCACATGAAACAAAATATCGTTGCCGCTTTTCCGGATCTGGGAACCGAATACCTCCGCATCCTCCGTTATGCCAAAGGTGATAACCCGCCGGCAGTGCGCTTCCGCAACGGCAATCACCTCGTCTGCCCGGGCGCCGCCGCGGTTGACGCAGGCCACGGCGCACTGGGAAAACAGCTTCAGCTTGGACTGAAAATAATCCTCTGCATCGGGATGCTCCAGCGGGCTGATATGGTCCGCGCCCAGATTCAGATAGCAGCCCACGTCGAAGGAAACGCCATATACCCGGTCGTATTTTAAGCCCTGGCTGGAAACCTCCATTTCCAGATATTCCACCCCGCTTTGGGCGGCGTGGTAAAAATGCCGTTGCAGATCCAAAGCTTCCGGCGTCGTCAAATGGGACTCGAAGCGCTGAACGCCGTCATAGGTGTCAATGGAGGAAAGGACGGCGCTCTCCGGTTTGCCCCGGTCCCGCAGGTATTCATCCAGAATATATTTGACAAAATAGGTGGTGGTGGACTTGCCTTTGGTCCCTGTGATGCCGATTAAGCGGAAGTTTTTCCACACCTGTCCATAGTAAAAGTCACCCAGCAGCGCCATGGCCCGCCGCACGTCGGATACAATCAGAAAGGAGATGCCCTCAATGCCGTATTCCCGCTCCGACACATAGCAGAACGCGCCCGCCGAAACGGCTGAGAAAAGGTATTCCTCCTTAAAATGAGCGCCTTTGCAGAAAAAAAGCGCCTCCGCCGTCTCCTCCTGGGAGTTGCAGGAAACGCGCCGGACCGGCCGCCCCATATCTCCCGGGAAAATCCGGTATTTGGTCACCAAATGGTGTTTTTGAAGCAATTGAAGATAGTCCCCCAACGCCCGATTTGCCAGCTGCATGTCAAAATCCCACCCTTATGATTTTCCCTATCTGTTTCCGGAGGCGCGTTGCCGCCGGAGCGCCCGCCGCCGGAAAAGCTTCCTGGCGGCGGATTTGAAACAAAAGGCCGCTATCGGCCGCCTTTCAGCCGACCGCCGCAGGCCTCAATGGACCGCTCTACCAGAACGTCCATCGCATCCACATAAAATTCCTCCGGCAGCCGCTCTTCCGCCCCGAAGCAGGATAGTTCGGTGCAGGCTAGAATCGCTCCGTCGCACCCCGCCTCCCGCAGCTCCCGGTCAATCCCGGCAAACAAAACGGGGGAGCCGGAGCGGCCTTTTTTGATTTCCTTATAGATCATGTACATGACCGCCTTCTGCGTTTCCGGAGAAGGAATGACGGAAAAAAGCCCTAAATCCTTACATTCCTTCTGATACAGGCCGGTTTGGATGGTTCCGTCGGTACCCAGAACGCCGACTTTTCTGGCGCCCCGTTCCTTCATTGCCCGCACGGTTTCCCGCACCATATTCACGATGGGAACAGAGAGCTGATCCTGAAGCCGGTCCGCAAAATAATGGGAGGTGTTGCAGGGGATGGCGATGGCGCCGGCCCCTTCCCGCTCCAGCTTGCGGGCATCCTCCAGCAAAAGGGAATACACGGTTTCCTCCCGGCCGTTTAAGATGGCTTCCGTCCGGTCGGGCATGGTGCAGTGACTGAATATAATCATCGGAATATGGTCTTGGTCGCGCAGCGCGTCGGTCCGCTGGATGATCCGCTGGTAAAACAGGCAGGTTGCCAGCGGACCCATTCCGCCGATCACACCCAAGGTTTTCCGCGTTTTGGTTGCGTTCATTTCCTCTCCTTGACCCGGCGCGCCTAGCGCGGCTGCTTCCCCAGGTATTTCCGGTATTTATGATAGTGGGCAAGCTGGCTCCGCATCAGCCGCAGGCGGCGGATCAGGCCGCCGTCCTTTTGATAGAAAAGCGGATTGACCACGCTGCGGGAGGCGCAAAGCGCTTGCATCTTTTCCCGATACTCCGGCGCGGTGACATACTTGTTTGCCACTCTTTGGGGGATGACCCGCCAAAGAAGCTCCCGGTCGGCCAAAGTAAATTCCATGGGCTTTTGATCGATCCAGTCCTCCACCGCCATTTTCGCAAGGTTGTATCCTGCGCCGGTGACATAAAAGTTGCTGCGCCCCTGCCGGACATTGATCTCGAACACTTTATACTTTCCGTCCCGCTGGTCGTATTTGATATCAAAATTGGAAAAGCCCACGAACCCGATCCCGTCCAAAAAAGCGCGCAGCCGCTGGGACAGTTCCTGGTTGACCTCATTGATGATGACGGCGTGGTTCCCAATGCCCCGGGGCGTATGTTCCTCCAGAAGAACATGGCCCAAACACATGAACCGCACCTTGCCGCCGCGATCGGAATAATTGGTCAGCACCCTCATATAAGAATCGTCTCCGGGAATGAACTCCTGAATGACCATGGTATCGGGATAGCCCGCCCCATACACGTCCTCCAGAATGGAAAGAAGCTGCGCCCGGTCCCGCGCTTTATATACCTTGTTCTGGTTGGGGAAGGGGTGCTCCCAATAGGCGACGCCGCTGGACGGCTTGACGATATAAGGCGGATCGAAGGGCAGCGTAAACTCACGGCCCATTTCCCGCCGGTAAATAAATGTATTGGGATAATCGATGCCGTGCCGCTGGCAAAGCGCATAGAACCGTTCCTTATGAATTAAGGCGTTCATCAGATCCAGATCGATATAGGGCGTTACGACGTTCTCCGGAAAACGGCCCTTGTTCTCCGCGATCCGCTTCACATAGCTGTCGCCGCAGCCAATCAGCAGCACTTTCTTATCGGAATGCCGCTGTGCAAAGGCGCGCACGTTGGCAAGCAGCGGCTCCGCCTGGTCGATCTCCTCCCCCAGGGCGGAAAGCAAAATAATTTTGCTGCCCCGGCACGGCCCGGTGGGGTATTTCCCGAACACGGTGGACGGGATGCCATATGCCTCGTGAAAGGCACGCGCCATGCTATATACATTAATATCTCCGCCCAAAAGCAGAGGCACAAAGGGAAGCTCGCTCATACAGCCATTACTCCTTCCGGCCGGACGTCAAACCAGACCTTGCCGGCCCGGTCCTTTTCCGACAGTGGCGTTAGTCTCAATTTCGTATACCGCCGCCGGAGATAGGCCTCTTCCTGCTGGGAAAGGCGCATTTCATGGGCGGAAAACAGATCTTCCTCAAAGGTCCGTGCGAAAAACTTGGTAAACTCCGCCTCGCTAAATTCTATTTTAGTCATCATTGTCTCTCCTTAACCGCATCTTACCGGTATTCTCTGGAAAGCCCCCTGGCATACCGCGGATCGATGGGAAAAACCGCAGGCTCCCCGGGGGAACAGGACAGCCGGGTCACGTCTACAACGGTTTCCAGCATCCCGGGCCGGCCCAGCATTTTTACCCGGGACGACGAGATCCGGATTTGCGGCTTTCGGCCCCGCCGCCAGCGGGCCAGCGCCGAAAATGCGCCGCCTTCCCCCTGCGGGCCAAGGCAGAACCCATGATAGGTTCCAATGGGAATGACGGCGATTTTCGCCGGCTTTTTCAAAACCACGCGGGACCCGGCCCCCGCGGACTGCCCCGCGGGCAGCCAGCGCACCTCGTCGATAGGCGCGGTTGCATATCCCACCGGACGAAGGCCGGCGTTTCGCCCTTCCCGCCCGCCGTGGCCGAAAATCGGCCCTCCGATTTGCAGCGCATCCAGCTGGGAAAAAGGATAGGCGCACAATGGGTCGGAGCAGGACGCATGCAGAAAGCCCGGGTTAAACCCTTCCTCCCGCAGGCGGCCGGCGATAAAAAAGAGCTGGTCCAGCTGGTTGGAGACCTCCCGGCGATCCCCCTTTTTCACCGATATCCTTGTATACAGACCGGAAATTGCAACATGGGACAGGTAGCGGAACACCGACAAAATTTTGTCCGGCTCGCCTGCGGGTATCCCCCCGTAGCCCAGGCCGGTATCAATGCAAATGTGCGCTTCCGCCGCCGTGCTCCGCTGCTTTGCCAGCGCATCCAGCGCCACGCCGGCTTCGTAGGAGCCGATGGTGCACACGGACCCCGCGTCCATCAGCTGGTGAAGTTCATCCTGCCGCTGGGTGGAGCGGAGCATTAAAATTTCCTCTTCGAGAAACCCTGCGTCCCGCAGGGCCGTGGCGTCGGCCGCTTCCTCCACGGCAAACCGGCCGACGCCTTCCTCCCGCAGAAGACGGGCGGCTTCCACAAGCCCGGTCCCATAGGCGTCCCCTTTCAGCACGCCGTAAATTTCAGCGGCGCGGGTTTCTTCCTTTACCACCGAAAGGTTGCTTCGGATGGCTTGCGTGTCGATTACCAGAGCCTTCACATCTATCCGCCTCCGTTCTTTCGGCATTTCCAGAGCATTTTTGCCATTATACCATCTTTTTCAGGGGCAAGTCAATTGAAGTCTTATCCCCCAAACCGCCGCCAAGCGGGGGACGCTGTCTTTGAACCGGATACAGCGTTCCCCGGATGGAAACATCCGGCTTTTTGCTCCCCGCAAAGAAAAAAGCGAGCCTTCCCGACGCGTTCGGAAAAGCTCGCCCGCCTCGCCCCGCATTCTGCCGCGGAAAGACGCAGACTAGGCAAAATACGCGCAGAAACCACTTCCGGCCTTTCCTGCCGGAAAAAACGCGACTTTTGTCTCTTTTTAGATTTTTTCCGGGTTTT